>JAJZRT010000056.1 GCA_021802595.1 Pseudomonadota bacterium | reverse complement strand
CGCTGCCTATCCAGGGCAATACCACCTATGAGGAAATCGGCTGCGTCGGCTATCACCCGCAGCAGGAATATCTCGAAGCCGTGGTGTACGTGAAGCAGCCTTCGGGCTATTCCGGAACGGTTTGCCACGCGGGCAGCCTGGAATATGTCCGCTTTTATCTTTCGTCCGACAACGGGACGACCTGGCAGGACCAGGGCCTCGCCAGCGTACGGGTCTGGGACATTCCGGAAGGCACCGAAGGCGGCAAGCGGCTCGAATATGCCGCGTCGCTCAAGATCGATCCGCCGCGGAAGTTCTGCAAGGCGAATCCCCTGATCCGGGCACGCGCCATCCTGTCATGGAACGACCCGCCACCCGCCAACCAGGAAAACTGGGTGCCGGTGTGGGGGGAAGTGCAGGAAGCGACCATCCAGGTCGAGCCGTTCAGGTTCATTTTCCCGTCCGACCTGTTCGGCCTTGCCAAGCTGAAGCTGCCACTGGAACTTGCCGACGTGCTGGATCTGGAGACGCCGCTGCCGCTCAAGCAGAAATCCCTGACCGCCGCGGAACTCGCCGGACTGTACAAGGACAAGGGCGTGCCGGCGCACCGCTTCGCCTTCAAGGAACTCGCGCAGTTCATCGCCCAGCCGACGGCCCTCGATTCGGCCACCAGCGCCCTCGGGCCCGGGGTCAAGCTCGACATCGACCTGAGCGAGGTGCTGTTTCCCACGGACGGGGATACCAGCTTCGAGGAACTGACCTGCATCGGGCTCGACCCCAATTTTCCCGACACCCTGGTGGGCACCATCAAGGTCAAGAAATCGTCGGGGTATTCGGGCGGCCCCTGTACGGCCGGCAGCCGCGAGTACGTCACCTGGTGGGCCGACTTCGACGGCAACGGCAGCTTCGAGGCCTGTCTTGGCACCTCGGAGGTACGGGTCTATGACCTCAACGTGCCGGCGCAGGGCATTCATTACGCCGTGCGCCTGCCGGTCGACCTGAGTCCTTATCGTGACCCCTGCAAGAAAGGGCCGCGGCTGGTTCGTATTCGCGCCATCCTGTCCTGGAACGTGGCGGTGCCCTGCGGCAATCCGAACCAGGTTCCCACGTGGGGCAATCGCGAGGAAACCGTCGTGCACGTCACGCCGCAAGGCATCGTCGGCGGAGCGCCCGGCAAGATTGCCATTCTGGGGGGCATCCCGACCCGGCACATCGACGGCGTCAGCGGCCTGACGACAGCAGGCGCGGTGTTCGCGCTGAACAACAATCCGCCCGACGGCGCCGGCCGCCCCTGCCCCTTCGCCGGTCGCGTCACGGCGCAGGGATCACCGTTGGCGGGTTACAGCTATATCGTGGAGGTCAGCCCGGACGGCAATGTATGGACGCCGGTGTTGACCGACCTGACCGTCACCGACCAGAACGGCAACACCAGCAAGCACAAGGCCAATCCCGTCACCAAGCGCTTCGACTACCTGCCTTTCAGCGCCAACGTGAATGGCCTGCTGGCACACTGGGACAGTTCCGGCGATGCCGTCTGGCAGGTCCGGATCACGGTATACGACGGCCTCGGCAACCCGGTGGGCGCACCTGACCTGCACCGGGTCCAGCTCGACAACACGGGGCCCGATGCGTCCATCGACATCGTCAGTGGCGCAGGCAACTGCGGCAAGTTCGGCATCGGCACCGTGCTGGCCGGCAATTTTGTCGCGCGCGACGATTACCTGGGCAGCTACAGCCTGTACGTGGAGCCGGCGGTCAACGACGCCGGCGAGGGCATCCCTGTTCCGAGCGGCGGCAGCGTCAACACCCCGCCCGCCCCGGGCGCGGGCTGGACACTGAATACCGCCGGCATGCAAGCCTGTGGCTACGTCATCCGTGTCGTCGCCACCGATCGTGCAATCGTCAACAGCCAGTGGGTAGGGCACCAGGCCAGCGACAGCGCCGGCTTCTGCCTGGAAGACCAGTAGTCCAGGCCAGGCGGCCGGCGCACACCGGCCGCCTTTGCTCGCCCCGGCATCCTGCCGTCCCGGATATGGCTCAGGGCATTTATCATCGTTAAGAACGGCGACCATCCGTTACCGGTCGGCGCATTCTTTAGTCTTCCGAATCCAAAGGGGAGCCGATGAAAACCCTGCTTTCGCTCACCCTGCTTGCCACCACCCTGCCCGCCCTGGCCGCCCGGCCCGACGTGCAGCCGGTCAAGCAGATCAGTCTGGAACTCGCGCGCGACATCGCCATGGACGCGGTCGAAGCCTGCCGCGGAGACGGCTACAGCGTCTCCGCCGTCGTGCTCGACCGCTCCGGCAACGTGCAGGCCGCACTGCGCGACACGCTGGCACCGCGCTACACGCTCGAAATCGCCGAGCGCAAGGCCGGCACGAGCATCCTGTCGGGCACCGGTTCCGGCGAATTCCGTGACGCGCGCGGCGACATCCGCGCCGAGCTCAACCACATCGGCGGTCTCATCGTCATGGAAGGCGGCCTGCCGATTCGCGCCGCCGGCAGCCTGATCGGCGCGGTCGGCGTGTCGGGCGCACCGGGCGGCGACAAGGACGCTGCCTGCGCCGCCGCCGCACTGAAGAAGGTGGAAAAACGGCTGGAATTCGCCCCGTAACTGCCTGAACAGCGATGCCGGCACGCGGATGACAAGCGCTGCTCCCCCCGGGTAAAATACGCTGTTTTCGCTTTTTCTTACCTCAGGGAGTCCCAGCATGTCCAAGAAGCATCCCGTCATTGCGGTCACGGGTTCGTCCGGCGCAGGCACCACCACCGTCAAGCGCGCATTCGAGCACATCTTCTTCCGCGAAAAGATCAACGCCGCCGTGATCGAGGGAGACAGCTTCCACAGCCTGTCGCGCGTGGACTTCAAGGCCGCCGTGAAAAAGGCCGAAGCCGAGGGCAATTTCTCGTTCAGCCATTTCGGCCCGCAGTCCAACCATTTCGACAAGCTGGCCGAACTCTTCGAGACCTACGGCAAGACCGGCAGCGGCAAGAAGCGCTACTACATCCACAGCGACGAAGAAGCCGCCGAGCACAACAAGCGCCTCAACACCAGCCTCAACCCCGGTGAGTTCACCCCGTGGGAAGACGTGCCCGCCGGCTCCGACGTGCTGTTCTACGAAGGCCTGCATGGCCTGGTGAAAACCGACGAGGTCGACGTTTCGAAGCACGTCGACCTCGGCATCGGCGTGGTGCCCATCGTCAACCTCGAATGGATCCAGAAGATCCACCGCGACGGCGCCGAGCGCGGCTATTCCGCCGACGTCATCGTCGACACCATCCTGCGCCGCATGCCGGACTACGTGAACTACATCACCCCGCAGTTCTCGCGCACCGACATCAACTTCCAGCGCGTGTCGACCGTCGACACCTCCAACCCCTTCATCACGCGCGACATCCCGACGCCGGACGAGAGCTTCATCGTGATCCGCTTCCGCAATCCGGACGGCGTCGATTTCCCCTACCTGCTGAACATGATCCAGAATTCCTTCATGTCGCGCCGCAACACCATCGTGGTGCCGGGCGCCAAGATGGGCTTCGCCATGGAACTGATCCTGGCACCGATCATCCAGGACATGATTGCGAACAAGAACAAGTGATCAAGCAGAGTGTCTGCCTGCAAGAAAAACGGAGCCGCTGGCTCCGTTTTTCATTTGGAAGCAGCCCGGTTCGACCCGTTAGGGAAGCGCTGAACAAGTTGATTCCGCTCATGGTTCGACAAACTCACCACGAACGGAATCAACAAGTTGCCGTTCGTCCTGAGCTTGTCGAAGGACTTGTTCAGCGCTTCCTTAGCCAACAATTCGCCATGGGCCCCGCATGAGCCAGAAAGCTCATTGCAGCCCACGCTTTCAAACGAAGCCCTGAAACATTTGCCCAATAAGATTCATCACAGTCGCGGAAACATTCGGACACCAGATTCGAAGGCCGACGACGCAAAACAAGCTGTACAAAAATAAAGTGGCAAGCAGTGCGCGTGAAAAGCAGTGGGCATCGGCAGTCGGATGCCCGGGTGGGCTCCTCCCGGGGCTTGCCACATCCTGTGGTCGCTGGTTTTTCGGCGATATCTCTCGCGCACGCCAAGATGGTGCTGCGCGGCATTGCCTATTGCAGATTCCGTCTTGTCGTGCGTGGGGGCCCCGGGTTCCGATCCGTCGAAACCCCATCGGGATGCGATTGGCCGCAAGGCGAATCACCAGCAGCAATGAGAAAAGCAGCCGGGCTGGCAAGGCGGACGCAGCTCCTTGCCGGCCCGAAAGCTGCACAAAATAAGTCAACAAGCAGTGCGCGTGAATGGCAGTGGGCGCCGGCAACCTGGCGCCAGGACGGGGCAACTCCCATGCCCCGTCCGATCTGTTTCTCTGGGCGAAAGCCCGGGGATATCTCATGCGCACGCCGGTATGGCGCTGCGTTTCTTTGCGTGTACCGGCGTGCGCTGGGCCTTGTTTGCCCGGGCGTCCGTTCGTCCGGCGACCAATTTTCAAAACAACCGCATGGCTGAACGGTTTACAGGTTTCGGCCGCGATGCCCGGATGATGTGTCCGGGCTAGTTGCACCCCATAACAACCCGAAGGAGCAATGCATGAAGCGCGTGAACACACTGACTGCAGGTTTATTCCTGGCGGGTCAGTCTCTCTGCGGGGCTGCCTTCGCGGCCTCCGTCACCCTCGCCGGCACGACGGTCGATTTCACCCTGGATGACGCCATGCTCGGGTCGTTCGGCCAGGCCAGCGTGTCCGGCGACACGCTGTATTTCACTCCGATTGATTTCGCGGCCCGGTCGCTCAATGGCGGGGGGTATTCGCTGACCAACGAAACCATGAATGTCAGGGTGTCGGCGCACGAGGGCTGGGCTTTCTCCGGCATGGGCCTCACAGTAAAAGGCGACTATCTGCTGCTGGGATCGGGCAGCACCGCCGATGTTTCCGGCCAGATGCGGGTTTTCGATGTCGCTAAACCGCTGCTGGACGTGACCACCCGCATCCTTCCGGCCAGCCCGCTCACCCAGGCGGGCGTGCCCACCCACAACTGGACTGCCGCCCTGTCGACCGACCTGTCCGCATGGAACACCGCCCGGACGATCAACGTGACCGTCGAGAATCTGCTGCTGGCCTCAACCAGCACGGCGGTTTCTGTGGCCTTCGTCGAGAAGAAACTGGTGGGACTGACCCCCGCAATGCTTGCGGTGACATCGGTGCCCGAGGCGAAAACCTACGCCATGATGCTGGCGGGGCTGGGCCTGGTGGGGTTTGCCGCCGCGCGTCGCCGTGCTGCATAACAACAATCGATTTGCGGAGTCACGATGGAAGAACGGGTTGAGAAGCCCGTTTGATCTGGTTTGTTCGATAACCCTCTTGTCCCACCCTCAATCAAGGAAAATCATGAAACGCGTGAATGCAGTAAAACAGTTTGGCGTCCCTCAATCCCTACTCATGGCGGGCATGGTCCTGGCCAGCGTCAGTGCCCAGGCAGACGGGCTGATCAGCACCATGTCAAATGGCGCGATCTACATCCTGAATCCCAACCCCGTCGTCGTTTTCAATCCCAGCCCCGTCACCCTGCCATCCGTGAACACGTTGAATGCCGCCTCCGCATCGTCCAGCGTGAGCGGCAGCCTGTCCTACAACCTGGGTTCAAGCTACGGCGGCTTCAGTGAGAACGACTCCACTGCGGACGGCTCGCAGGTTGGTCTCGAACTTAATCGCAAAGGCTATGGCTACCTCGCCGCAGCCTCGGCAGAAAACGGCCAGGCCAAGACGCGCGCAGAAACCCAGTCGGTTACGACCGGCAATGGTTATGGCAACAGCGCCGCCAGTGCAACGTCAAGCTGGAACGACTGGTTCGTGATTTCCGGCGGCACCGGTCTGGGTACGGCAAGTTTCGTGTCCGAGCTTAACGGCACGCTGGCATCGGGTAAAAACGGGTCGGCCGGCTACAGCCTGAACATCGGCTACTCAACCGGCTCCTATTGCTATTACTACTACAATACGTGCAGCGAAGCCGATCAGAGCCAGACCCTGTTCAGCCAGTCTTCCAGCCTGTATGGCAAGGGCAAGTCGACGCTATCGCAGGACATCGAGGGCGAATTCACTTTTGAATACGGCAAGGCTTTCCAGCTGACGGCCACGCTTGGCAGCAATGCCTCGAACGGCGGCCGGGCGGACTTCACCCTGGCATCACTGGGGAGCAGCCTGGTATTGCCGGAAGGATCGAGCCTGATGGGTTCATCAGGCCTGTACGTCCAAGCGGTCCCCGAAGCCGACACCTACGCCATGATGCTGGCGGGGCTGGGCTTGGTGGGTTTTGCCGTCGCGCGTCGCCGTGCCATAGCGAAATAAATCATGCTGTCACCAACGATACAAATAATGGCGCATTAAGCTGCCAGCCAGGCTCGTCGAGCATCGAGCCACCCCAAACGGCATGGCTGACATGAGCCGTGCCTTGGGCAAGCTTCACCGTATGCGTTCACGCGCATCTTTGGCCCGCCTCATGGCGGGTCTTTTTTGTTTGCGGCTGTCACTTGAAAGGTCAGCACTGCCCGCTGCACACGCAAGTATCGTTCCTGCGCGAGGGGTCGCGCCAGATGACTGATCGCGATGAGGTTTGTCGGCGCAGCCGTTCGGGAAAAAACCGAATCCCGCTACGCATTCCGCCCGTGTGTAAAAAATCCGACCGACCTGGCCAAAGAAATGAATCCGGGCAGCGGGGATGCCCGATTGGCCTGATTGAGTCGCTCCCAGGCGTCAGCTATCCTTGAGCCTCGATCCCTCGATCTTGTGCGTTGTTGGCTGAGGATCGTGCCTTCATGATGGCATCCTGGCACTCACACCACAGCGAACCCCACCAGCGCGACCTCGTCCCCATCCTTGATCGGGGCCGATTTCTCGGCGAACTGCTTGTTGACGGTGACGTTGAGCTTGGGATTGCCGAGCAGCATCTTCTTCCACATCTCGCCGCGCTTCGACAGCACGAACAGCAGGCGCTCGACGTCGGTCACATCCGCAGGCAGGGCGATTTCGTCGGAGGCCATGCCAAGGGTGTCCACGAGGTCGCCGAAAAACAAAATCTTCACCATCTCCAGGCCTTTATAATCTGCGATTGACCGCCCGATTTTACCCCCGTATGTCCAACCCCTTGCTGGAAAACCTCAACCCCGAACAGCGCGCCGCGGTGACGTTGCCGCACGAATCGGCGCTGATTCTCGCAGGAGCCGGCTCGGGCAAGACGCGGGTGCTGACCACCCGCATCGTGTGGCTGATCCAGACCGGGCAGGTGTCGCCGCACGGTATTCTCGCGGTGACCTTCACCAACAAGGCGGCGAAGGAAATGATGACGCGCATCTCGGCGATGCTGCCCATCAACACGCGCGGCATGTGGGTGGGCACCTTCCATGGCCTGGCCAACCGCCTGCTGCGCACGCACTGGCGCGAGGCGGGGCTGCCGCAATCGTTCCAGATCCTCGATTCGTCGGACCAGCTGTCGGCGATCAAGCGGCTGATGAAGGCGATGAACGTCGACACCGAGAAATACGAACCGAAGAAGGTGCAGTGGTTCATCAACGGCCACAAGGAGGCCGGCCGCCGTGCACGCGACGCCGAGGCCTTCGACGAATACTCGATGCGCATGGCCGAGCTGTTCGAGGCCTACGACGCGCAGTGCCAGCGCGAGGGCGTGGCCGACTTCCCGGAACTGCTGCTGCGTTCCTATGAGCTGCTGTACCGCAACGAGCCGCTGCGCCAGCATTACCGCGACCGCTTCCGCCACATCCTGGTCGACGAATTCCAGGACACCAACACGCTGCAGTACCGCTGGCTGAAGCTGTTCGCCGGACCGCATACCGCGCTGTTCGCGGTGGGCGACGACGACCAGTCGATCTACGCCTTCCGCGGCGCCAACACCGCCAACATGGCCGAGTTCGAGCGCGAGTTCGCCCACGGCAACGTGATCAAGCTGGAGCAGAACTACCGCAGCCACGGCCACATCCTCACCGCCGCCAACACGCTGATTGCGCAGAACGCACACCGGCTCGGCAAGAATCTGTGGACCGCGGAAGGCGAAGGCGAGCCGATCCGCATCTTCGAGGCCTACTCCGACCAGGACGAGGCGAGTTTCGTGGTCGACGAGGTGAAGACGCTCAACCGCGAAGGCGTGGCGCTGTGCGACATGGCGCTGCTGTACCGCTCCAACGCGCAGTCGCGGGTGCTGGAGCACGCGCTGTTCTCGGCCCATGTGCCGTATCGCGTGTACGGCGGCCTGCGCTTTTTCGAGCGCCAGGAAATCAAGCACGCGCTCGCGTATCTGCGTCTGCTGACCAATCCCGAAGACGACGGGGCGTTCCTGCGCGTGGTCAACTTCCCCGCGCGCGGCATCGGTGCGCGCAGCCTGGAGCAGCTCGCCGACCACGCCGCGCGTTCGGGCAGCAGCCTGTGGCAGGCAGCCTGCACCAGCAGCGGCAAGGTCGCCAGTTTCGCCAGACTGATCGAGGGGATCAAGCAGGCCACCGCCGACCTGCCGCTGGCCGAAGTGATCGACCATGTCATCGAAGCCTCGGGCCTGGCGGATTACTACCGCGCCGACAAGGACGGCGCCGACCGCCTGGAAAACCTCAACGAACTGCTCAACGCCGCGGCGCTGTTCTCCGAAGAGTCCGAGGAAAACACCCTTGATGCATTCCTCGCCCACGCCGCGCTCGAAGCCGGCGAACACCAGGCCGGCGCCGGCCACGACGCGCTGCAGTTGATGACGGTGCACGCCGCCAAGGGACTGGAGTTCCACACCGTATTCATCACCGGGCTGGAGGAAAGCCTGTTTCCGCACGAGCAGAGTGCCCACGAAGAGAATGGGCTGGAAGAGGAACGCCGGCTGATGTACGTGGCGATCACCCGCGCGCGGCGGCGCTTGTACCTGTCGCACGCGCAGTCGCGCATGCTGCACGGGCAGATTCGCTATGGCCTGCCGTCACGTTTTCTGGATGAACTGCCGGAGCAGGTGCTGCTGCATCTGAACCGGCGCGATTCCGCCTATTCAAGCAGCGTGCAGCAAACCACCGGCCACTACGGCACGCCTGCACCACGCAGCCAGGGCAACGACACCGGCTACAAGATCGGCCAGAGCGTGGCCCACGCCAAGTTCGGCACCGGCATCATCATCGACTTCGAGGGACGCGGCCCCGATGCGCGGGTGCAGGTGAAATTCCGTGACGTCGGGACGAAATGGCTGGCACTGGCCTACGCCAAATTGTCGCCCGCCTGAGTGTCATCCTTCCATACCGCGAATATCGCCTGATACGAGGCATACAGCGAACCGAACAGCACCGGCAACGCCACCAGCAGACCCAGCAGCATCGGCACCAGTGCCGCGATGAACAGCAGCAGGCCGAGGGCCAGGCTGTTCGTCAGCATCGACGCCCAGTTTTTGGCGACGGCCTTCAGGCTCACTCCCAGCGCAGTGGCCGGGCGGGCGCCGCCGAACAGGATCAGCGCCGGCGCGAACCAGGTGGCCATGAACAGCGGGGTAAACAGCGCCATCCCGGTCAGCACCGCCGGCAGGGCCTGGTTCACCAGGGCCTGCATCTCGGCCGGCGACGCCTTGCCGCCTTTAGCGGCCTCCATCACCGCCTGCGGGTCGAAGCCCATGGCCAGCATCAGCTGGCCGATGACCAGCGCTCCCAGCAACTGCACCGCTCCAACCGTCATCAGCGGAATCACCGGTCCCCGTACCCCGGCCAGGAAATGCGGCAGTTCGAGTTCGCGTCCTTCGTCGAGCGCGCGATACGCCGCCATGAACCCCGCCACCATCAGGGGCGAGGCCAGGTCCGACAGCGAGCCGCCCACCAGGGGAATGAGCCCGAGTGCCATCACCACGCCGAACAGCAGGCCGAACGCGGCGGACAGCAACAAGGGATTTTTGCGATACAGGCGAAAGCCCGCGACCACCCACTGAAAACCCTGGCTGGCCGCGACCCTGCGCGGGACGTCTTGATTGGAAGCAGTATTCATGCGGCCGATTTTAACCGACACGCATGCAAAGACTCAGGACTACTTGATCACCACTCCTTGATCACCCACAACGGCGGCTGCAGGCCAGGCAAGGTCTCCTGCCGCTCGAAACGGCCATCTCCGCGCGGGTCAACGAGGTAATAGGGCTTGCCGACCTTGGGGATGACTTTCAGCATGTACAGCTTGCCATGCGCGCGATACTCGATCACGCGCCCGCCCTGGCTGTTCGGCTTGATCGTCACGGGCGGCGCATCACCGGGGCCCGGCGGACCATCCGGGACAGGCGTCAGGCCAGGCGGCTGGCCGGACGGGCTGGCCGCGACGGCAAGGCCGCTCAACAGCAGGCTCAACAACAGGACGGGATAGCGCATGACAGGCTCCAGAATTGGGACGAGTAGGGTTCTAGCTTAGCCGAGAGGCACATCGAGCGTTCAAAGATTGAGCTGGATTTCGCGTTCGGCCAGCGACGGCATGAAGCCGCGTTTTTCATAGTGACTGAAGATGGCATCAACCACTTCTTCCGGCTTGTCGATGATGCGCAGCAGCTGGACGTCTTCAGGCGAGATCATGCCCTCGCCGACCAGCCTGTCCTTCACCCAGTCGGCCAGTCCGGCCCAGAATTTCGAGCCGACCAGGATGATGGGGATGCCGGCGATCTTCCCGGTCTGCACCAGGGTCAGCGCCTCGAAGAGTTCGTCCAGTGTGCCGAAACCGCCCGGCATGACGACGTAGGCGGCGGCGAACTTGACGAACATGACCTTGCGCGCGAAGAAATGCTGGAAGGTCTGGCTGATGTCCTGATAGGCGTTGGCGCTCTGTTCGTGCGGCAGCTGGATGTTGAGGCCGACGCTCGGCGACTTGCCGAAATACGCGCCCTTGTTGGCCGCTTCCATGATGCCGGGGCCGCCTCCTGACACGACCGAGAAGCCGGCGTCCGACAGCTTGCGCGCGATGTTTTCGGTCAGCATGTAGTACGCGTGGTCGGGCGGCGTGCGGGCACTGCCGAAGATCGACACGGCCGGACGGATCGAGGCCAGCCGTTCGGTCGCCTCGACGAACTCTGCCATAATTCCCAGCATCCGCCATGACTCGCGCGCCGAGTAGTTGATCTCGGCAGCGCGCCCCGGGTCGGCGGTGGCAGGCAATTTATCCAAGTGCATTTTCGAGCGCCTCGTGAACGATTCTAATGTAAGCCAGCCCAGGAAAATCCTGTTATTGGTGGACGGCTCGTCCTACCTGTACCGCGCATTTCATGCGCTGCCCGATCTGCGCAACACGGCCGGCGAACCGACCAATGCGATCAAGGGCGTGCTCTCCATGCTGCACAAGCTGCGGAAGGACCATGCGGCCGATTATATCGCCTGCGTGTTCGACGCGAAGGGCAAGACCTTCCGCGACGAGCTCTATCCGGCGTACAAGGAGCACCGCCCGCCGATGCCGGACGACCTGCGCAGACAGATCGAGCCGCTGTACGCGGCGATCCGTGCCGAAGGCTGGCCGCTCGTCGTCATCGATGGCGTCGAGGCCGACGACGTGATCGGCACGCTGGTGCGGCACGCGACTGCAAAGGGCATCCGCAGCATCGTCTCCACCGGCGACAAGGACATGGCGCAACTGGTCGACGACCACGTGACGCTGGTCAACACCATGAGCCTGGAAACGCTCGACGCGGCCGGCGTCGCCGCCAAGTTCGGCGTGCCGCCCGAA
>JAJZRT010000055.1 GCA_021802595.1 Pseudomonadota bacterium | reverse complement strand
AAGGCCATGGCCAAGACCGAAGCACAGCAGAAGCAGGCTGCCTGGGGCGCGTTGACGCCGGAGGAGCAGGCCGCCAAGCAGGCCGCTGCGCGCGCGAAGATGCAACCCTACCGTGAGGCGATGCAGGGCAGGATGCAGGCGCGTATGGGAAGCCGCCCATTCGGTCATCGCTGAACCCATATCAACCTGAGGAGAGCGCCGTGTCCCGCGCCTGGATGGCCCTCGTCGCGTTCGTGTTAACCAGCCTCGCCGCCGCGGCGCAGGCGGCTACCGTGACGTTCCTGCATTACAACGATCTGCATGCCCATCTGACCGCGCACACCGACCGGGTTGCGGAGACGGCGGGACAGCCAGGCGCGACGACGCACCTGGCCGAGCGCGGTGGGCTTGCCCGTCTGGCGACGCTGATCAAGCAGCAGCGCACGGCCTGGCCGGAGAGCGTGCTGATGAACGTCGGCGACACCTATCACGGCGGCGTCGAGGCGCTGTTCACCGACGGCAACGCGATCGTCGATCCAGTCGACGCGCTGGGCATCGACATCGGGGTGCCGGGCAACTGGGATTTTGCCTACGGGCCTGCGGTGACGCGGCTGCGCTACGGTTCGCCCACGCCGCTGGAGAGGCGCATGCTGGAAATGGCGACCGGCCTGGCGATCAAGCGTCCGGCCTTTCCGGAGTTGGGCGGCAACGTCACCCTGACGATGGGGCCCAAGGCCGGCCAGCCGCTGATGCCGGCGACGCGGATGATGACGATAGGCGGCGTCCGCGTCGGCTTCATCGGCATCACCTCCGACATCGTGCCGGAAATGCACCGCATGCTGGCGGTCGGCATGCATTTCCTGTCGGGCGAGGTGGCCTATCGCGACTACGTGAACGTCAACGCCGCTCAGTTGCGGAGCGCAGGGGCCCAGCTGGTCGTGGTGATGAGCGAACTGGGCATCCACAAGGATGCGCGGCTCGCCGACGTGATCCAGCCGGGCAGCGTCGACGTATTTTTTTCCGCCCACACCCATGAGGCGATCTTCGTGCCGCTCAATGGCAAAAGCGGGGCGCGCGTGGTGGAGGCGGGCAACGATGGCTGGCTGGGCCGGATGCGCGTGACGGTCGAGCCGGGGCGGCGGCCCATCTTCGACTGGACGATGCTGCCGGTCACGCCCGATCTGCCGGAAGACCCGGCGGTGAAGGCGCTGGTGGCCCGTGCCCGTGCGCCGTTCCTCGCCGATGCCGACCATGACGGCAAGCTGGACGCGCCGATCAGCTTGCCGAGCCGGGCGCTGTCGCTCACGCTCGATGTGCCGATCGATGCCGTGGTCGGCCACGTCGATGCGCCCCTGGACCGGCGCAACGCGCTGGAGTCGAGCTTCAACGATGCCTGGAGCGAAGCGCTGCGAGAGTATGCTCGAACCGACCTGGCACTGACGCCGGGCTTCCGCTTCGATGCGGTGATCGCGCCCGGCGAGCAGTACGAGGACGAACACGTGGCCAGCGGCGATCTGACGGTGGAAGACGTGTACCGCTATTTTCCCGTGCCCTACAGCATGGCGGTCGGCGAGGTCGACGGCACGCGCTTGCGACAGATCGTCGAAAGCAATCTCGCCAGCGTGTTTTCGCCCGATGCGTTCGCGCAGCATGGCGGCTGGACGGACGGCTGGGCCGGGCTCGGCATGCAGATCGACCTGGGCGCGCCCGATGACGCACGCGTGCAGTCCCTATGGCGTGCCGACGGCCGACCCATCGCGCCCACGGATACGCTGAGCGTTGCAGGATGTCAGCGGCCGATGGACGGCAGCGATGTGCTGTGCAGCTATGGCGGATTTTCCGGCGTGGTACCCTTGCTCAACCCGGCGACCGGCGAAGCCTGGTCGGTGCAGGGGCTGTTTTCCGAACTGCTGGCGGAGGGCCGGATCGCGGCGCCGGGGCGGGCGATCGTCACCGACTCGGCGGCAACGCCGCTGTGGCCGCAACAGCAGGCAGTGCAGCCGCTGATGGCCAACGTGACGGACAAGGTGGACATCCATGCGGGCAGCCTGACCTACGATGCCGCAAGCGGCCTCTACAGCGGCATCATCGCGGTGCACAATCCGGGCGGCACGACGCTGGCTGCGCCGCTGCGGCTAGTGCTGACCGAGCTGGACGCGTCGATACGCCTGACCAACGCGCAGGGCGACTGGTATGGCCAGCCCTTCGTGCGCCTGCCCACGCTGCCGCCGGGTGGCACGGCCAGCGTGTCTGTGCAGTTCAGCAATCCCGGACGCAAGCCGGTGTCGTACCAGCCCCAGGTCTGGAACGGCGGCGTCTGATGCGTCCCCCGGCCTGCCGTCCGGGTTGGGTGGGGCGATTGATCCCATCAATCATGACAATCAAGATTATCCGTTAGATCGATTTATCGACATTCTCTAATATCGCTCCTGTCTTGATTGACATTGCAAATCAACCGAACAGGAGCGAATCATGCAGAACACCAAGTCCCCCACCATCCAGAACCTCGAAGCCGCCTTTGCCGGCGAGTCGATGGCCCACATCAAGTACCTGTGGTTCGCACGCCAGTGCCGCAAGGCCGGCGACGAAGTCAGCGCCAAGGTGTTCGAGGACACCGCCGCGCAGGAAATGCTGCACGCCTTCGGCCATGCCGAATTGCTCTTCGCCGACGAGACCATGACGCCGGCCAAGTGCCTGCAATACGCGATCGATGGCGAAACCCACGAGTACACCGAGATGTATCCGAAGTTCCGCCACGAGGCGATGGTGGAGGGCAACAGCGCCGCGGTGGCCGAGATCGACGAGCAGATCGCCGAATCGAGGGAACACGCCGAGATGTTCAGGGCCGTGCTGGAAAAGGCCGCCAAGCGCTTCGCAGCGCTGGCCAAGGTGGAAGAAAAGCACGCGAAACACTACCAGGCGCAAAAAGACGCGATTGCCGCCTGAGCGGACCATCGAACACAATTTGACTTGTTGAAAGGAAGCATCATGAAAGCGTGGCAATGCATCGTTTGCGGTTACATCTACGACGAATCCAGAGGCGATCCGGAACACGGCATCGCTCCCGGCACCCGCTGGGAGGACGTGCCGGCGGAATGGGAATGCCCGGACTGCGGCGTGTCCAAGGCTGATTTCGAGATGGTCGAAATCGAAGCGGCCTGATCAGGTCCAACCGCGGGGTGCGCGGGATGCGCGCCTCCTCAAGCGACACAGGAGTCTCTCATGTCCCCCATCGTCATCGTAGGCACCGGCCTCGCCGGCTATACGCTGCTGAAGGAAATCCGCAAGCGTGATGCGGAAACACCGGTCACGCTGGTCACTGCGGACGACGGCACGTTCTATTCCAAGCCCAACCTGTCGAACGCGCTCGCCGCGGGCAGGACGGCGGCTGCGCTGGCGGGTGCCAGCGCAGAGAAAATGGCGGCCGACCTGAACGCGACGGTACTGGCGTACACCCGCGTCACCGCAATCGACGTGCAGGGCCGGCGCATCCGCACCGGAAACGGCGAACTGGAATACGACAGGCTGGTGCTCGCACTCGGTGCCGACCCGTTTCCGCATGGCCTCACCGGCAGCGGCGCGGCAGGCGTGCTGGCGGTGAACGACCTGGCCGATTACACCGCCTTCCGCAGCGCGCTCGACGGCAGGCAGCGCGTCGCCGTGCTCGGCGGCGGCCTGATCGGCTGCGAGTTCGCCAACGACCTCGCACATGCCGGCTTCGCGGTCGACGTGGTGCACCTCGGCGCGTGGCCGCTGGAGCGCCTGCTGCCGGTCGAGGCGGGCCAGCGGCTGGCCGAGAGGCTCGCTGCGCTGGGGGTGAACTGGCATTTCGGGCGCAGCGGGAAAAGCGTCGAGCGAACCGCTGACGGCTATCGGATCGAACTCGACAACGGCGAAGCCATCGTGGCCGATGTCGTGCTCTCCGCGATCGGCCTCAGGCCGCGTACCCAACTGGCGCAGGCCGCCGGTATCCGGGTCGGGCGCGGTATCCAGACCGGCCGCCTGCTGGAGACCAGTGCGCCGAACGTATACGCGATGGGCGATTGCGCCGAAGTCGACGGCCTCAACCTGCCCTATGTGCAGCCGCTGATGGTGCAGGCGCGTGCGCTCGCCGCAACGCTCACCGGAACGCCGACGCCGGTCGTCTATCCGGCGATGCCGGTGATGGTGAAGACGCCCGCCCATCCGGTCGCCGTGCTGCCGCCCAGGATCGGCGCAGCGGGTGGCTGGCGGGTGGAATGCAGCGATACAGGCATCTGCGCGCTGCACGTGGACGACAGCGGCCGCCTGCAGGGCTTTGCGCTGACCGGCAGCGAAACCGGACGCCGCAATGCGCTGGTGAAGGACCTTGCGGCTTAGGGCCCGGACTGAGGTCTGCAGTGGTCGCGTGCAGGGTGCGCGCCCGCTTGTGCCGAGTACATTAAAGAGGAGGTGTCCCCGTGCGTGAGGTGATCCTTGAGTCGAGCCTGACCTGTCCCGTCTGTGGCCATGTCGAAACCGAGACCATGCCTACCGACGCCTGCCAGTGGTTCTACGAGTGCGCGGCGTGCCACACGGTGCTGAAACCGAAGCCGGGAGACTGCTGCGTATTCTGTTCCTACGGCACGGTGCCCTGTCCGCCCATCCAGCTGGCCGGCGGCAAGCCGGGCGACTGTTGTCGGGGGTGAACGTGCCGGCCGGCCTTCAGCAGCGCGGGCAGGGGTCGACGGGCAGCTTGCGTGCAATCCAGCCCGGCCCGGCGCTGCCTCCCAGCATGCCTTCCTTGACGTTGTAGACCCGGGTGAAGCCGGCCTTGCGCAGCACGTTCTGGGCATTGGCCGAGCGATTGCCCGCAAGGCCGATCAGGCCGACCGGCAGGTGCCGGTTTCCGCCCAGCGCCGTTTCGACCTGCCGGATGAATCCGCTCTCCCCCTGGGCGTTTGTCATGTCGATACGCAGCGCGCCCTGGGCGACACCGGTTTTCCGCCATTCGTCGGGGGTGCGCACATCGATCAGCGTGAGTTTGCCTGCCCGGGCCTGCGCATAGGCATCGGGCGCGCTCAGGGTGGGGCCCCTGTCCGGGGAACAGGCCTGGATAGGCAGCAGCATGAACGCGGCAAGCACCGCACCCGACAGACGATACATTGACATGAAATCGCTCCGCAGCGGACAGGACTGGCGCATAGTTTATCCGCGGAGGAGGGGGGCCGATAGCGGGCGC
Source organism: Pseudomonadota bacterium (assembly GCA_021802595.1). The sequence continues at coordinate 6,512 of JAJZRT010000055.1, read as the reverse complement.
GTAGCCAGTGGCTGCGACATGCGCGAAAATGCCGCGCATGGACATCTTCCGCATCTTTCATCTCCAGTGCGCGCGCCGCCTGCCCGCCTTGCCCGAATCGCATCCCTGCTCCCGGCTGCACGGGCATTCGTTCAAGGTCGAGCTGACTGTCAGTGGCGAGGTCGATCCCGTGCTCGGCTGGGTGCTCGACTTTGCCGACATCGAGGCAGTCTGGCAGCCGATCCACCAGACGCTCGATCACCGTTTCCTCAACGACATTGCCGGGCTGGACAATCCCACCAGCGAGAATCTCGCCGTGTGGCTGTGGCGGCAGCTCAAGCCGGCGCTGCCCGGACTGAGCGCGGTCAGCGTCATGGAAAACCACGACTCGGGCTGCACCTATCGCGGCTGAGCCCGGGGATTCTGCGGCCGCGGCGCAAAGAGGCCGGCCCTGTGGTGGAATATCCGCCACGGGGCCGGCCCGGATCGCTGCAGGCGGCACTCGGGCGCGATGGCCAGGTGCCGGCTTGCCTGCCCTCCTTAGTTCCCCATGTCGTCGAACACCAGGTCGGCATGCGGCGTGTCGGCGACGTTCTCGTCGATCATCAGCCAGGTCTCTTCATCGACGATGTCCTCGGCAGGATGATGGGCAAAGGCCGAGAACGAGGCGAGCAGGGAGGTGAACAGGGCAGCTTGCAGAATGCTTTTCATAACCGGTTTCCTTGAAAGAGTGAAAAGGGATAAGGTGCGTCGGCCTCTGCGATCGCGTGCCCGCGAGTGCGTCGGCCGATGGAAAGCATTCTGCGTGGCGGCGGTGTCGGGCGTGTGTCCTGCCGGGTTCAGCGTGTGACAGTGTGTGTCCGGGCTGCCTGCCGCAGCCCGAAAAAAAGGGGCGCACCGAAGTGCGCCCCTTGCCGTTCAGCGGGTGCCGATCAGTGCGTATGCTCGGTGCCGCCTTCCGCTTCGCCTCCCTCATGGCTGCCGGACTTGCCGTGGAAAATCTTGCTTTCCGTCGACTTGCTGCCACCTTCCGAACTGTCATGGTGCGAACTGCCCCCCTTGTGGGACGCGCTGCTGTGGCTGCCGCCCTTGTTGGCACCGCCCATGTATTTCGGGCCCTTGCCTTTTCCCCCCTCCGAGTCGTGGCCGGAGGAATGGCCGCCACTGTGTCCTTCCTCGGCGGCGCTGGCGGCATTTCCGATGGCCAGGCCAGAGGCCAGCAGCAGAACGGTCGCCCATTTGCTGTAAGCATTCATGATCAAACTCCTGTATTGCAAATTACCGGGCGGAGAGCCGCCCGGTCGGTCGATCAACGAACCGCGTTGTCGTGGACGAATTCGATCACAGCGCGGTAATCATCCGCGGCAGTTGCGAAGTCGTCCGCACCGCCCGTCGGCGTCGGGTCAACCCAGTTGGTGTTGTTGAACACCGCGTCGTACAGGTTCACCACGGTCGGCTTATAGGAGCCGTCCGGCTGGAGGACCAGCACGCTTGCGGTCGCATTCTTCCACGTCGTGTAGCGATCGTAGTTGGTGGTGGAGAAGTCGTAGTACGTGGTGCCGCTGTTGATCCCCAGGATGGAGTTCATGTACACCACGGTGTCCACGCTGATCGTGCCGTACTTGTCAGAAGCAGCCGCCAGCAAGGATGCGGGATTGAAGCCAGCGGGCAGCGTCACGCCCGGCAGCGAACCGGTGGTCATGTACTTGTCGTACAGCGCCAGGTTTTCCAGCGGCGAGTCGATGGTCACGCCATCGACCGCCAGACGGCCGGTCGAGTCCAAGGTCACCGTGCCCGAGGTCAACTTGGACAGCGCTTCGGTCAGCGAATGATCCAGTACCTTGGTCGGCGCACGGCCCACGCTCAGACGACCCAGGTCGACTTCAGCCGAATAGACCGGTACGCCGTTGATGGTGGTGGCCAGTTCGCCGTCCACGTAGGGAATCACCATCTGCTTGCCATCCACGACATACGGAACCAGATTGCCGGAGGCGTCGTAGACATAGGCAATGACCTGCACCAGGCCGTCCACGAGGATGGGCACGCCATTGGGATCACGCAACAGCACGACCATGTCGCCATACAGATCGCCCTTTTTGCTGCCGGCACCGGCCGGTTTGCCGCCGCCGCCCGACTTGCCGCCCTTCACGCCGGCCCACACCGGACGGTCGCTGTCTTCCTCAGCGGCGGGGATGCGGAAAATCTTCTTGCTCGACTCTCCGCCCTGGCCGCCCTTGTGCGCGCCGCCCTTGTTGGCGCCACCTTTCTTGGCGCCGCCTTTCTTGGCACCGCCGTCGTCGGCCGCATGAGCGGACGAAATGACGCCCAGATCCAGTCCTGTAACCACGCTGGCTGCCATCGGCACGGCCAGCATTGCGAACGTGGTGCTACCAACCAGGATCAGTTTCTTGAAAGTGAATGCACGGTGGGTCATGTATCTCTCCATTGTCAAAATTGATGCTTCAATTTTTGCGTCCGGCCTGGGGCCGGTACCCAAAACCTCTCTCACTACAATTGAAGATTAGCTGGTCTTTTTTGGAATCACACTGACATTTCGCAATTTTTTGTCAATCCGGGCCGCCAATCGCGCCTGCTCAGAAGCGGTAGCCGAGGCCCAGGCGGGCGAGGCTTTCCGTGTTGTCGAACGTCATGATGTCCGCGTTGGGTTGCGTCGGGCTGACGGTCACGGAATCGTTGTAGCGCGTGTAGCTGTAGTCCATGCGAATGAAGGTGTTCTGCGTGGCCGGGATTTCGGCACCGAAGCCGATGCGCAGGCCGGCCAGCGTATCGCTCTGGTTGGCCGGCGTGCCGGCGCCACGGCTGTAGTAGGTGTTGAAGCGGGTCTGCACCTCGCCGACGTGGCCGTAGAGCAGGCTGCCATTGGGCAGTACATAGCCGAGTCGCACGCTGCCGCCGTAGCTGCCGCGCTTGTCGGTGCCGAAGTCGCGCCCGCCGGGTCCCGAGACGCTGCGCTGATGCTCCCAGCCGAAGTCGGCGGCCTCGGCTTCCAGTTCCAGGCCGAGATAGAACTGCTTGAAGGTGTGGCCATAGCCGGCGAAGAAGCCGCCGGTGAAGCCCTGGTTGGCAAAGTCGCCGGTGAAGTTGTAGGGACCGACGCCGCTGTCGTACTGGATACCCGTCAGCCGGCTGCCCAGCGTACCTTGGCCGAGGCTGGCGCCCAGGTAAAGGCCATTGCGATCGGACGCCGGGCGCGTCGCGACGGAGGGACGCTGGCTGCCGAAGCGCCAGCCGAGACCGAGGCTGAAGACGGCGTCGCTGGTCCGGAAGGCTTCCGTGCTATATGTGGTCGGCGCGGCGCCGGACTGATAGGTCACGCCGTAACTGCCGTAGCGGGTCACGCTGTAATCGGTGCGCACGAACAGGTTGCGCGAAGCCGGAATTTCCAGGCCGAGGCCGAGGCGGGTGCCGGTGTCGGTGTTGTCCTGGTTGTAGGCACCGGTCGTCGCGTACTGGTTTTCGGTGTAATAGGTATGGAAGTCAGTGCGCACGGCGCCGACCTTGCCATACAGCATGCCACCGTCGAACAGGTAACCGGCGCGCAGGCTGATGCCGTAGTAAGCGTCCTTGTCGACCAACTCGGTGCGGGCATCGTCCTTCGCCTTGCTGTGCTTCCAGTTGGCGTTGCTGTCGCCGCCGTCGATCTCGACACCGAGGTACCAGTTGTCGGCCAGTTCGGTGCCCCAGCCGCCGAAGACGCCGGTGCTGGCACCGAAGCCGCCCATTTCGCCCGCATCGGTGCCGCCGCCGCCACGCGAGCCGGAGGTGGAGGTGGTCAGCCCTCCGTGGCCCAGCTGGGCGCCCAGATAGAAGCCGGAATACAGGCCTTGCGCGCGCGGTGCTTCGGGCGCGCCGGCTTCCTGCTCGGGGATGATCGAATAATCGCGGTTGCGCGCCGGCGTGTAGCCGACGCTCAGCATGACCTGGTTGCGGCTGTATTGCGCATTGAGGAAGCTCGAGGCGCGGTCGACGATGCGCAGGTCGGCGCCGACGTAGACGGTCGGCATCACGTAGTAGCGCAAACCGGCGCCGGCGTCGATGATCTTGTCGAGGCGGTCGAAGTCGTTGAACTGGCTGCGGGTATAGGCGGCGCGTCCGTTCGCCGACAGCTTGCTGGTCAGGCGGCGCTCGACCTCGAAGCCGTAGGTGGTGTCGATCGTGCTCGAGGCGTAGGTGCCGGCGCCATCGGTGACGACGGTTTCCTCGAGCGAGCGGTCGATGAAGGCCGTCGCCGTGGTCAGCGAGGTGGGTTTCCAGGCGACGAGCGCGCCGAAGTACGGCTTGTTGATGTCCGAGAAGCCGCTGTAGTCGAAGTTCTGCTGCATCACGCCGGCAAAGGCTTCGCCGGCCACGCGCTGCGGCTGCAGCGTGAATTTCAGGCCGGCGGCCGCACGGTAGCCGTCGGAGTTGCGGTTGAACGTCTGGCCGGGAATCAGGTTGTCATAGCGGCGCGTGTCGGTCGACACCTGGCCGAATACCTCGTACTGCGGCGACAGCACGTAGCCGAGGCGCACGCCCAGCGAGCTGAGGTTGTAGTCGCGGAAGTCGTTGTTGACCACCGCGCCGCTCGTCAGGGCGCCGTTCTGGTAGTCGTACTGGTCGTAGGTGCCGCCGGCCCGCAGGCGGAACGCCCCGAACGCGTGGGCGACGCCCAGATGTGCCTCCTCGTGGTCATACAGGGTCGGCTCGATCTGCGACAGGTTGCTGCCGGGGGTGGAACGGTCCTCGTGGTCGCGCGAGTGGCGTGCGCCGCCGAAGAGATTCGTGTCCGGGCTGATGTCGTAGCGGCCGTCGAAACCGAGCCAGTAATCGTTGACGTTCTCCGCGTCGTGATTCTGATAGCGGTCGAAATCGCCGCCCGCCTCGAAGTTCAGCGCGTGCTGCTTCCAGTTCGATTTCAGCGCGATGGATGGCGACAGGGTGTAGACGACATCCTCGCTCAGGTAGCTATGCAGCGCCCCGTCGGGGCGTTCGGCATAGATGTTGTCATCGTAGGTGGCGGCCAGCGTGACCTCCGGAAATACCAGGAACGAACCCCACGGCAGGCCGACGAATTCGCTCGGCATGGGCGGAAAGACGGGGGGCGTCGGGCGGGTCGCCAGTACCGGGGGAACCGTGGCGGTGGGTGTGCCGGTGCCGGGCTGGGTGCTGCCGGTGTTCTGGTTCTGGTTCTGGACCGGCGGCGTGACGGGCGGTGCGGCGAGCACGTTGAACGGGACCGTGCCGAACAGGGCGGCGAGGCATGCGGCCAGCGGTTTCATGGAGTGTTTCATTTTTAGTCCTCTACGAGGTTGGATTGTTTTTTGTTGCGGCGATGCCGGTTCAGCGAGGTCATGTCCGACTTGTCAGGCGAATTTTAATAGGGAGGGCAGACAGTACGTTTGGCGGGTTGACAATTGTCAACCGATCGATGTCTCCATTTCGCAACAAGGGGTATTCAACCATTCGCAAGCTGGATCAGCCCGATGTGATTGCAGACGACATAGTTGCCCTTGTCGGATTGAACGAGTCCACGCCGCTTGAACTCCGCCATGATGCGACTGGCCGTTTCGGTGGTGATGCCGAGCAGGGCGCCCATGTCCTCGCGACTCGGCACCGTTTCCGGGAGCGTGTCGGAGCAGCCGAGGGTGATGAGGAGGCGCGCCATGCGTGCTTCCGCCGGGCCGGTGGAGAGCGCGGTAATGAAATGATCGGCCTGGTTGAGCTGGTGCTGCCAGCGCTGCATCAGCGCCTGGTGCACGCTCGGACTGACCTTGTCGAGCTGAAGCACGACCTCGCGCGGGATGCGGCAGACATCGGAATCCTGCAGGGCGATGGCGGTGTGGTGATAGCGCTCGCCCACCAGCGTTTCCATCCCGGCCACGTCGCCCGGACGCAACAGGCGCACGATGCGCTGGCAGCCGTTGGGCAGGTCGACCCTGAGCTTGATGAGTCCGCTGCGTACGGTGTAGACGCTCGGCGCCGCCGAGTCCTTTTCGTACAGCCGTGCATGCTGCGGCACGTGCAGGTTGTCGATGGGCTGCAGGATCGCGTCCAGTTCGTGGGCGCTGAGTCCCGAGAACAGGACCGAGTTGCGAATCTCGCAGACCGCGCACTTGGCGCGCCCGACCCACTCGGGGTTGGTGCAATTCGGTTTCATGGGAGGGGAGCCTCGCCGCGGAGGATGACATCATGGGGGCGGCTGTCTGGGACCATCGGATTCCATTCCTGGCAATTTTGAACACGGTGCGCATCGGGCGTTGCAGGGTGGCCCGAATGGGCGGCACGTATTTACCACACTATAAGTGAATCGCTCTTGCGAAAGATCAATTCGCGGCTGGCGTCATGGTTGGGAGCCGGGCCTGGCAGGGATGGGGCTTGCATCGATCTAATAATCGTGCGAATGTTCGTTCCATGAACAAACGTCAAACCAAGGACCTGCTCTACGAACAGGTCGCCCGCATCGGCAAGGCGGTGTCCAGTCCCAAGCGGCTGGAACTGCTGGAAATCCTGGCGCAGGGCGAAAAGACCGTCGA
>JAJZRT010000054.1 GCA_021802595.1 Pseudomonadota bacterium | reverse complement strand
GCGAGGTTGCCGACACCGGACCCGGAATCCCGCAACAGGACATGGACAAACTGTTCGCAGAGTTCAGTTCCCTGAGCAATCGGCCCACTGGCAATGAAAAGAGCACCGGGCTGGGTCTGTCGATATGCCGCGAACTGATCCACCTCCATGGCGGAAAGATCGGGGCACGCAATAACTCTGGCCAGGGTGCTACCTTCTGGTTCAGTCTGCCGTTGGAGAAGACCCCATAATAGAAAGCGATACGACTATGAGCCGCGACGTGTCAGGATTCGGCGGCTTGCTATTCCTCGGCAGCGTCCATCGCATCCAGCTTGTCGGCGAGGATGTGCGCGTAGCGCTCCTGCTTACGCCGGAGGTCGCTCGCAGCTGCGGAGCGACTTTCACGCGAAAGCGCGAGCGCTGCACCATCGAAGCCATGCCAGAGCGGTGCGCGCTTACCGAGTGCGCACCAGACGCTCGCCCAACAATGGCTGGACGGCGGCTTGTGTGCCTTAGGGCCAAGGTGGCCTTGCGCCCACCCGCCCGGACCCTACGCCTTCCGGACTACTCGCCTCGGCGCTTTGCGCCTTCGCTAGCTCGCGGCGCCCATGATACGATGTATCCAGATTCAACTCCTGTCTGCGATATGTTCCGGCGTTGCCCACAGTGCCATACCTCAATCGGCTGGTTTCGCAACAGGATTCATGCACGGTTTTCAGGACGACCGGACTCAAAGTGGTATCGTTATTCCGTCGTGCGCCGCTTTTGTCCACACTGCAGTGTCGAACTGCGCTGGGTGGCCCGACCCCGGCGCCATTTCATTTTTGTGCTCATGGCCGTCGCAATCAACAGTTATTTTCTGTTCCTCGTCTCGTATCCGTCGAAAGTACGGCACGCCGGGCCTTGGGTTTTGGCCGTGGTGCCGCTGCTAATTGTGTTGCCTATGGTCGCCGCTTACCAGAAATGGGGTTTTGGCTATTCGGTCGTCGCCAAGGAGTCCACTCCGGACGACGCGGTGTCCTGGGCGTTTTCCCGGCGGGTCCCCAGCACACTGCGCCGGAACCGAGCCGCGCCCGACGCCCCATCGACTTTTTCCAGAGCAAAATCATCAGAAAGAATGCCCAACGGCGCCACGCCCACTTTCCGTTTGCAATCAGTCCGCGGCGGCCAGTCGCGAGACGTTCGCATACAAATACCAGCTTACCAGCAACGCGACGCCTGTTGATATCACTACCCCACCCAAAGGACCATGTTCCACATTGACAACATGGGCCAGGAAATTCAGGATTGCGATGACCGCGCCCGCCAAAATCACACCCTTTATTAATCCCGGATTGTCTGTCAGAAGCGCTTTCAGTCTGATACCCATGTACAAATACAGTACGGCAATCCCCAAGCTCACGGCAGCTACGACCCACAGCGCGATGTTGCCGCCGGCTTTGGACGCGAGCACCATCAGCCCGTAAACGGGCAACAAGCCAAGCAGACCGATAACAATAAAATACGTTCTCAGCGAGCGCACTGATTCCTTCATGGTTCTCCTCCTGATGGTAACGGGTAATTCGAGTAGATTTTTATCCCGCGGTTTTCGGACGCGTGCTGGAATAATGCAGGTACCGAAGTGGCGCGCGAGTTCCGTAACTCTTGTTGACCACGGCCTCGTAGCGGTCGGCGCGCGTGACCCCGGTGGCCAGGTTGTCGCTGGCGGTGATAGCAGGCCGCTGCGCCAACGTCCGGCAGGGGTCCGGAACGGGACAACTACCCGGCCAAGCGGGTCGGACGCAAGACGTTAACGTGGAAGCAGCCTGCGAGCGCCCGCGGCGGCACGCCCCGCCGAGAGCTGCCCCGAAGAGCCAGGACCAGATCCCCCATCTCACGGGCGCGCGATCTCGCATGCCGAAGGCCCCCGGAAGCCTCTTCGAGCCGTACTGCGACGTCTCGGCACCGATGCTCGGCAGTGCGCTAATCGCGAAGACGAATACAGGTAGAGGTGGGCCCGGACACACCACCGATCGAACCGCCGCTCAATACACGCCCGCCACCGGCTTGGGTCCCGTAAGAGCAGCCGGCCGTGGCCGTAGGGAGTCGTCGTGCCGCGCGGGTCGGGTCAATTCAGCAACGCCATGCCCTTGACCTGGGCGAAGACCGATGCGCCGGGTGCAAGGCCGAGCTGCGCGATCGACTTGGCGGTCACGCGTGCGAGCAGCGGTGTGCCGCCGGCGTCCAGCCGTACGATGGTCTGTCCCGGACGTTCTTCGGAGCAGCCGGTGATGTGCACCGGGAAGACATTGAGGATGCTGCTGCCACCCTGCGGCGCGAGCACGAGGCTCACGTCGCGTGCATAGACGCGCAGACGCACGTTCGTGTTCACGGAAAGGTCCTCGCGGGGCACCGTGATGCGCCCGCCCGGAAAATCGAGATAAGTGAGGTGGAATTTCTCGTCGTGAGCGGCGACAGTCGCTTCAATCAGCGCCTCGGCGGCATCGCCGTACGCCAGGGGCAGGTCGAGCCGCGTCATGAGTTCGGCCAGCAGTCCCTGGGCGCGCACCCGTCCGTCTTCGATCAACACCAGATGATCGGCGAGACGTGCGACTTCTTCCAGCGCGTGGCTCACATAGATTACCGGGATAGACAGGTCGGTGTGCAGGTGCTCCAGGTACGGCAGGATATCGTCCTTGCTGCGGGTGTCGAGCGCGGATAACGGTTCGTCCATGAGCAGCAGCTTGGGGCTCGTTAGCAGTGCGCGCGCGATTGCCACGCGCTGGCGCTCACCGCCCGAAAGCCGTGCCGGACTGCGGTCGAGCAGGGACGCGACACCGAGCAGCGTTACCGCCTGATCGAACGCGACGCGACGATGGCTTTCGGGAACTCGGCGCTGGCCGTACTGCAGGTTGGCACGGACGCTTAAGTGGGGGAAAAGGCTCGGGTCCTGGAAAATGTAGCCGATCGGTCTCCGGTATGTCGGTAGAAAGTGATCCCGCTCCTCGTTCTGCCACCACGCGCCGTTGACCCGCAGCCATCCCTTGGGCGCACGCTCCAGACCGGCAAGACAGCGCAGCACGCTCGTCTTGCCGCAACCCGATGGCCCGAACAGCACGGTGACGCCGCGCGGCGGCGCATGGAACGCAGCATCGAGTCGGAATGCCCCGAGAGACATGGTAAAGCGTGCGTCGGCGCCGATCACAGGCCACGCTCAGCAAGGCGGTGATTGAGCAGGTTGACCGTCAGTACGACCAGAAAGGCGAATGCCGCCATGCCGGCGGCGAGCGCGTTCGCATTGGCGTAGTGCAGCGATTCCACGTGATCGTAGATCGCCACCGACACCACCTTGGTTTCGCCCGCAATGTCGCCGCCGATCATGAGCACCACGCCGAATTCACCGACCGTGTGTGCGAAGCCCAGGACGGCGGCCGTGAGAAGGCCAGGGCGTGCCAGCGGGATGGCAATGGTAAAAAACGCATCCCAGGGCGAGGCGCGCAGGCTGGCTGCGACTTCGAGCGGGCACCGGCCAGCGGTCTCGAATGCGTTCTGGATCGGCTGCACCACGAACGGCAGAGAGTAGATGACCGATGCTACGACCAGGCCGGTGAAGGTAAACGGCAGGGCGCCGAGGCCGAGCGTCTGAGTGAATCGGCCGACGGGGCCGTGCGGTCCCAGAAGCAGCAACAGATAGAAGCCAAGCACTGTCGGAGGCAGTACCAGCGGCATCGACACCAGTGCGCTTACCGGCTGTTTCCACCAGGAGCGCATGCGCGCGAGCTTCCATGCGAGCCCCGTGCCAATCACCATCAGGATCGCCGTGCTCAGGGCGGCGAGCTTGAGCGTCAGCACTACGGCGGTGAAATCGGCGGCGGTAAACATGACCGTAGCGGCGATTACAGGCCATAACCGAAGGACTTGATGATCGCGCGCGCGGCGCGGCCTTTGAGGTACCTAAACAGTGCCTCAGCCGCCGGCCTGTTCTTTCCGGTGGCAAGCAGTACCGCGTCCTGGCGGATTGGCGCATGCAGGTTGGCCGGGACCACCCACATCGAACCGCCAGCCGGTTTTCCGCCGTTCATGACCTGGGACAGGGCAACGAAGCCTAGTTCGGCGTTGCCGCTCGCTACGAACTGCTGCGTCTGGGAGATGTTTTCTCCTTGCACGATTTTCGGCTCGATCGAGGCGAGGACGGCGAGCCTCCGCAGCGTCTCCATCGCGGCAGCGCCGTAGGGTGCAAGTTTCGGGTTGGCGATCGCGATGTGCTTGAAACCGCCGCGTTTCAGGATTCCGCCGTTGGCGTCGACGAATCCAGGTTTCACGGACCACAGTACGAGTTCGCCGATGGCATATGTAAAACGCGATCCAGGGACGGTCAACTTCTGCGCGGCGAGTTTTGCCGGCATTTTTTGGTCAGCCGAAAGAAATAGCTGAAACGGGGCACCGTTCTTTATCTGCGTGTACAGTTGTCCGGTCGACCCGGCGGAGATCAGCACCTTGTAGCCGGTGTCTTTCTCGAATGACCTGGCGATCGTTTGCATCGGCGCCAGGAAGTTGGCTGCCACGGCCACTTTTACTTCGTCGGCACGGGCGGGTGGGATTACCAGAAGAAAAGCAAGTGCGACAAGTATTCGGCGAATTGTCATGGATGACTCCTTGGTTAGGGTTGGGGGAATCATTGAACCGCAATGATGACGTGGGAAGCATTTATGAGCGCGCACAGGCGCCGTCCCTCCAGAATCGCGAGGTTGGCAGCGCTTTCATTGGTGACGACGGCCACGATCTGCTTGCCGCCCGCAAGGTCGACGACCACCTCCGTGCTGATTGGTCCGTTGTTACAGCGGCTGACCGTGCCGCAGAGGCGGTTGCGCGCGCTTGTCCGGATCGCGGACTCGACTGGAACAAGAATTACCGACGGGGCCTTGAAGACCGCGAAGGCTTCCTTTCCCGCAACGAGGCCCAGATTATCGACGCTGCCGATCGTGACGGTCGCGGCGATTTCGTCACCGCCGCCGATATCGATGATTACCTCGGCGTTGACCGGCCCTGTCCTAAGCGTGGTGATGCGTCCCAGAAACTGATTGCGCGCACTGGTTTTCATTCCGAGTCTCCAGAACATCTGGCAGAAGCGTTCGAATTGCCGGGCATCTTCGCCCAGGGCCTGGAGGAAACGCCGTTGCCGCGTTTCGAATTCGCGCAGCCCTTCCAAGAACCGTCGGCCATGTGTCGTGAGCGCGGTACTTCCTCCGCAACGTCCTCCGGCAGTGCGCACAACGAGCGGTGCTTCCGAAAGATTGTTCATCGCTTCGACGGCTTCCCACGCTGCTTTGTAGGACGCGCCCACCGCCTTGGCGGCCGCCATGATCGAGCCGTGCTCACCGATCTGTTCGAGCAGGGCGAGACGGTCTACCTTGCGGCCACCGGCGAGGGCGGCGGCTCCAGTGGGCACTGCCGGGACGGCTTGTCGCTTCGGTTTTGGCATCGTTATGTGGAAGAGGGCTATAACGGACTCGAAAAAAAAGCGTCGGATTCCGTGGTGCGCCCGGCGGAGCGGGGGGCAAACGCGATGCGGCTCGTTTCACAGTTATGCGCCCGGTCGGGCACCGATGAATGTGGCAATTCCCCGCCCGGATCGGGCACCAACCGGCGAGGCGCGAATCTTAAACCCGGCCGAGGTGCGCGCATTCGAGCCGGCGGGCTTGCAAACACCCCAGGCACCGACGCTGCCATGCGGATCGCGCATGTGTGGGCATGCGATCCGCTCCGCGGGCTTTCAGAAGCCGGGGCTTTCAGCAGGAAGAGATGGGGATGTACAGTCCAGGCCGGGCAGCTAGTCGTATCCGGCGCGAACTGTTTTCGGGCTGAAGAACATCCGGCATAGCGCGCGGCAGCCATGGGCGCGCGCGTGTCGGCGACCAGTTTTCCAGCCTGCTCGGTATCGGCGCAGGCCGTGACTACGTCGCGCGACCTCCAGGCGATTGCCGGGGACGCAAGGGTGCCAAAGTGCAAGGATGGCTCTTTCACGGCACGCTCCTTTCATTCCCACATATCAGCCGACGCGCGAAGACGCTGGACAGGAGTGCCGCCGGTCAGGTGTTCATCGAAGATGGCAGTCACATCGTCCTTGGTGATGCCGCTGTACAGCACGCCTTCCGGGTAAACCACCACGTTCGGACCCTGATCACACGGCCCGAGACAGCCGGAATACGTCACGGCAATCTTGTCGAACAGATTGCGCTGCTGCAGTTCCTTCCAGAATGCCTGAATAAGGTCATTGCCGCCTTTCTGCGTACAGCAACCGCGGGGGTGGCCGTCGGGACGGGTTTGGGAGCAGACGAAAACATGTTTCTCGGGTTTTGCCATGACACACCTCAGCCAAATTTGAACAGGATTCCGTAGCCGCCCCGTGGATATTCCCACTGCACGTTGCGGTGCTCGGTGCAGATCACCCGGCAGGTGCCGCATTCAAGGCATCCATCGGTGATGAGCGTTACGCGCCCATCGCCTTCCTGCGTATAACAGGCGGCCGGACAGCAGATGGTGCAGGGCTTGGATTTGCAGCCGTAGGCGCAAACATCAGGGTTGCCGATCTGGATGTGCGGACGTCCGGCGTCCACGCGGTAACGGTTCTGAAAGAGTTTTTCCTCGACGCGAATCATTCGAAGGCCCTCCACAGTTTGAATGCATCGCCCAGCAATCCGAGGCGCGAGCGTGCTGCCACGAAGCTCTTGCGGATCGAGCGCTCCTTGGCTTTCTTGTCGATGCCGTCGACGGCGATCAGCGTGTGGGCCGCGCGATTGAGAAGTTCCGGATATGAAGTAAAGAACTGCGGATTCCTTTCCACGATTTCCGGCAGACGCTTGTACTTTTTGAGATCCTTCATCACGAAGCTGTCATCGAGCTTCTCGCGGTAACGCGCGAGATTTCTAGAGGTGAGCGGCTTGTTTTCGGTGCGCAACTCGATCACGGTCTCGGCCGCAAGACGGCCGCTGGTCATGGCTAGGTTCGAACCCTCGCGATGCACGCCGTTGACGAACATGCCGGCGTCGCCGACGATCATCCAGCCTTCTCCGTAAATGGGCGGAATCGAGTGGTAGCCGCCCTCGGGGATCAAGTGGGCGGTGTACTCCTTCATCTCACCGCCGGCCAGCAGCGGGGAGATTGCCGAATGGGCCTTCATGCGCTCCAGCAGGGCGTAAGGCGGTATGCCCTGTTTCTTGAAATCCGAGAGCAGGCAGCCGACCCCGATGGTGAGCGATTCCTTGTTGGTATAGAGAAAGCCGGTGCCGACCATGCCCTGTGTGATCTTGCCGGCCATCTCAATGACCACACCAGCGTCGCCGGAGATATTGAAGCGGCTGTGAATAGTCTCCTCGGGCATGAAGTGGATCTCCTTCACCGCCAGCGCTACTTCCCGCGGCTCGATCTCCGGCCGGAAGCCGGCCTTGCGCGCCAGCAGCGAGTTGACCCCGTCGGCCAGGATCACCACGTCGGCATAGACCGAACCGCCTTCGCGATCGGTCTTGACGCCGACGACGCACGTGCCGTCCATGTGCAGGTCCGTCACAGTGGTCTCGCAGATCAGCAATGTGCCAGCTTCCTGCACTTTTTTCGAGAACCACTTATCGAATTGCGCACGTATAATGGTGTAGCGATTGTAGGGCGGCTTGTTGAATTCAGCCGAGCGGTAGGTGGAGCCGACGTATGATTCGTCGTCCAGTATCCACACCCGCTGTTCGATCAGATGGCGTTCTAGCGGCGCGTCCTCCCGGAAGTCCGGGATGATGCGTTCGAGCGCGTCGGAATAGAGGATCGCGCCCTGCACGTTTTTCGAGCCCGGGTACTCGCCCCGCTCCAGCTGCAGCACCTTGATACCGGCTTTCGCCAGGGTGTAGGCCGCGGCATTTCCAGCCGGACCGCCGCCGACCACGATGGCATCGAATTTCTCGCTCATTGCGCCTCCTCAAACAGCCCGTTTGGCCGTTGCCAGATGCTGCCGGAAGGCCGCTGTCAGCGCCGGCAGGATCTGCATGGCATTGCCGACGATGCCGTAAGTGGCAAAGTCGAAGATCGGTGCGCTGGCATCCTGGTTGATGGCGACGATGACATCGGAACCCTCCATGCCCACGCGATGCTGTACTGCGCCGGAGATCCCGGCCGCAATATAAAGCTTGGGGCGCACAGTCTTGCCGCTCTGGCCGACCTGGCGGTCGGCGCTCACCCAGCCGGACTGCACCACCGGACGGGTCGCACCGACCTCGGCGCCCAGCACCTCGGCCAGATCCCAGATCAACCGGAAGTTGTCCGGGCGCTTCATTCCACGGCCGCCAGCCACGATGATGTCGGCAAACGGCAAGTTGACTTCAGCGCGCTTCTCGTCGGTAATGAACTCCAGCAGCTTGGTGACGATATCGGTTTCGAGCAATGCCAGCGACTCCTCCGCGATGCGCCCGCTACGAGTATCGTCGCGCGCCGGCATCGACATCACGCGCGGGCGCACGGTCGCCATCTGCGGGCGGTAATTGAGCGTGACGATAGTGCAGAGGAGGCTGCCGCCGAAGGTCGGGCGCGTGGCGGCGAGGCTGCGGTTCTCGGGATCGATGGCCAGTCCGGTGCAGTCGGCGGTCAGCCCGGTCTGCAGGGTGGTGGCGACACTGCCGGCCAGATCGCGGCCGAGGGTGGTCGCGCCGAGCAGCAGGATTTCCGGCTGGTGCTTGTTGACGAGATCGGTGAGTGCCTTGGTGTAGGGCTGGTTGCGGTAGTGCGCGAGCACCGGGTCTTCGACCAGATAGCAGAGATCGGCGCCGTGGCAGAACGCGTCCTGGCAGAAGCGGCGTGTGTGCTCGCCGGCTGCTCCCAGCACCACGCCGGCGAGTTCCACGCCGAGCTGGTCGGCAAGCTTGCGGCCTTCACCGAGCAGTTCGAACGACACGGGGTGGACCACGCCGCGTTCGTGTTCGATGAACACCCACACGCCCTTGTAAGCCTTGAGCCGGGGGTCGAGTTCGAACTTGCGGCGGCCGGCGGGTCTGGCGGCCGCTGGGGTCGGGGTGGTCGGATTGCTCATCGTGGTCTCGTCCTTCATGCGCCGCGCGGGCCCACGCCGCTGCGCAGCTGTGGAAATCTGGTGAACATCTTGGCCAGCAACGTGGCCGCGAGATCGCCCGGCTGGTCGCTCTGGGTCTGGATGATCTCGGCCTTCTGGGTGCGCGGCGTCGGCGCGAAAACCTTGGATACCACAGTCGGCGACCCTTTTAGGCCGATCTTGCTGATGTCCTCGACCCCGGCCGTGCCCTTGTCCCAGACCTTGAGCAGATAGCGCGCGGCGCGAAACATGTCGTTCATGGTGGCGAAACGCATCTCGTTGATGCCTTCGAGCACGGTGATCAGCGCCGGCAGCCGCGTCTTCAGCACTTGTACACCACCTTCAGCGCGCCGCTGTACCGTGAGTTCGCCCTCTTCGAGGTCGACCCTCTCAATCTTGCTCACGTAGGTAAGCAGTTGCAGCTTGAGCCGGATCGCAATGCCAGGACCGACCTGGGCGGTATCGCCGTCGATGGTCTGCTTGCCGGCGAACACCAGATCGACCGGCATGTCCTGCTGGATCTTGCGGATCGCGCTTGCCAGTGCGTAACTCGTCGCCAGCGTGTCGGCACCGGCAAACGCGCGATCGGTGAGCAGGATCGCGTCGTCGGCGCCGAACGACAGGGCTTTGCGCAGCGCGCCTTCCGCCTGCGGCGGCCCCATGCTCAGTACGGTGATGCGTGCACCATAACGGTCTTTGAGACGCAGCGCTTCTTCCAGTGCCACCAGGTCATAGGGATTAACGATTGCTGGCACGCCCTGGCGCATGATGGTGTTGGTCACCGGGTGCACGCGGATTTGCGTGCTGTCCGGGACCTGTTTGATACAGACCACGATATGCATGTTCAGGCTCCTTCGCGGCGGGACGGTAGGGTGCCGACCAGGTTGTCGAGCGCGACGTGACTGCCATCCATGTCCTGGAAGACCTTGAAGACCTTTTCCTGCGCCGGCGTGGAACGCACGAAGTCCTGGTACGCGCGCGCCAGCAGTTCCTGACACGCCGCCCGCAGGGACGGCGCATCCAGTTCGGCGAGTCCCGGCGTGACCCGCAGGTATTGCTGGAAGCGTTTCAGGATATGCAGGCGGTTGACGTGCACCACCGCCGGCTCGAAGGGGACGGCGAAATAGCTGAAGAACTCCTCGGCGGCCGAAAGGCTGCTCAGGCTCTGGTACAGCGCTTCGAGGGCTTGGGTCATAATTTGATCCTCGGCGGCATCCGCTGGTCAGTGGGCGTTGCGCTTGAGCTGGTCGCTGACCGGCACTTGCACCGGATCGCAGCCGTCCACGCAGACGTCACAATCGCTGCTGACCGGAACCTGTTTGCCGGTCACCGCGGCCAGTTGCGACTCCAGTCGGGTGATGCGTTCCAGCAGACAGGCGACCGCCTTGCCGACCGGATCGGGCATCAGATGATGATCGAGATCAATGCCGTGTTCCGTGATGCGCCGATTGGCAAGCGGTAACACCACGCGGCCAGGGATGCCGACCACGGTCATCTGCGCAGGGACGTCCTGGATCACCACCGAGTTGGCGCCGATGCGCGCGTGCGAGCCGACGCTGATCGGCCCGAGAACCTTGGCGCCGGCTCCGATCACCACGCCGTCGCCGAGCGTCGGGTGGCGCTTGCCGCGGTTCCAGGAGACACCGCCGAGGGTGACACCGTGGTAAATGGTGACGTCGTCTCCGACTTCGGCCGTTTCGCCGATCACGACACCGCAGCCGTGATCGATGAAGAAGCGTCGGCCGATGCGCGCGCCCGGATGGATATCGACCTGGGTGATGGAGCGCGCGAGGAAACTCAGCAACCGCGCCAGATAGCGCCAGCGGCGGTGCCAGAGTGCGTGCGCCAGCCGATGGGCGATCAGGGCATGCAGGCCCGGGTAGGTCGTGAGCACCTCGAGGCGCGTGCGCGCCGCCGGGTCGCGTTCGAACACGCAATGCAGGTCCTCGCGCAGCAGGGCGAGAATGCCGGGCCGCAGAGTCATTGGGTCAGGGCGGACGCGCATGGCACGGTCTCCCGGTAGAAGCGTTTGAGGTCTGCGGTATCCGGAGCATGCTTGGTCGCCATTGCATGCCGGCGCACGCGCGCCAGGATTTCGCTGGTCTGCCGGTCGTCCAGCTGGATGCCGAAGTGTGCATAGGCCTGAACGATCGCGGCGGCGCCGGAGTGCTTGCCGAGCACGATCCGATGTGCGCGCCCCACCTCGACCGGGTCGATACCCTGGTAGGTGCGAACGTCCTTGAGGAGGCCATCGACGTGGATCCCGGCCTCGTGCGTGAAAACCGAATCGCCGACGATGCTCTTGTTCGCCGCCACCGGCTGCCCGGAGGCGGCGCTCACCAGTCGCGAAATCGCCGGGAATTGCCGGGTGTCAATGCCGGTCTCGATGGAGTGCGCGAGGCGCAGCGCCATGACCGCTTCCTCGAGCGGCGCATTGCCGGCGCGCTCGCCCAGGCCATTGACCGTGGTGTTGATGTGCGTGGCACCGGCCAGCACCGCGGCCACGGTGTTGGCGGTGGCCATGCCGAGATCGTCGTGGGCATGCATCTCGATATCGAGATCGAGATCCTGGCGCAGTTGCGCGATGTGGCGGTAAGTCACGAACGGATCGAGCAGGCCGAGAGTATCGGCAAAGCGGAAACGGTGGGCAC
>JAJZRT010000053.1 GCA_021802595.1 Pseudomonadota bacterium | reverse complement strand
GGCCAGGAGCCAGCCGTTCTCGCTCGACCCGCGCGCGCAGCAGATGTGGGAGGACTACCACTTCCCCGGCAACGTGCGCGAACTGCGCAACATCGCCATCCGGCTGACCACCAAATATCCCGGCATGGCGGTCAACGCGCAGCAACTGGAAGCCGAACTCGATACCGATCAGGCCTATCCGCAGGATATCCCGCTTGCCAACGACAGCAAGGCCTTGATCGAACTGGCGCGCAAGCAATTGCAGACGCTGGCCAATTTCAACCTCGATGTCACCCTGCGCCAGTGGGAAAAAGCCTATGTCGAGGCCGCGCTCAACATGACCCACGGCAACCTGTCGCAGGCGGCCAAGCTCCTGGGCATCAACCGCACCACGCTGTATAGCCGCATGCAGACCTACGGCACCGAGTAGGGCGTGCCAATGCTCATTTCACGCCTGCGACGAGTTCAATTTGGGTGCAGTCCGCGAAGCGTGACGCGCCGCAGTGCGATCACTGCAAGCGGCTCGCGACGAAGGAATGCGCCCAAACTGAATTCACCCCTTCGGGTTTCCGCGAGAAAGCGCGTCTGCGGCGTTGCGCCGCCTGGCAAGGGATGGCCCTTGCCTGCGCGACACGCCTTGCATCCATCGCGTTCTCGCGGAAACGCAGACGCGAAATGAGCATTAGCACGCCCTCCCGTGTACTTTGACTATTTCGGTCTGAAAGAAGCCCCCTTCCGCATCACGCCGAATACCGAATACTGGTATGCCGGCGGCCAGCGGGGGGAAATGCTGGCCGCATTGCTATATGCCATCGGCCAGGGCGAAGGCATCATCAAGGTGGTGGGCGAAGTCGGCAGCGGCAAGACCATGCTGTGCCGCAAGCTGGTCGCCCAGTTGCCTGCCGAGGTCGACAGCGTCTACCTCGGCAATCCCACCCTGTCGCCCGACGATATGCTGGCGGCGATCCTGGCCGACCTCGGCATCGATGCCCCCGAAGACGGCCGCCAGGCACGGCTGGCGCAGCTCAACACCACCCTGCTGGCGCGTCACGAAGCGGGCCGGCGCGTGGTTGTTTTCGTCGAGGAAGCGCAGGGTATCGCGCTCGACAACCTGGAATTCCTGCGGCTGCTGACCAATCTCGAGACCGCCACCGACAAGCTGCTGCAGATCGTGCTGTTCGGCCAGCCCGAGCTCGACGTGCAACTGGCCGACCCGCGCATCCGCCAGCTGAAGGATCGCATCACCCTCAGCCTCAATCTGTCGCCGCTGAGCGAAAACGAGGTCGCCGAGTACCTGCGCGCGCGCCTCGCGGTGGCCGGCTATCGCGGCCCCGACCTGTTTTCGCCGGCGCTGATCGCGCGCCTGACGCATTTCTCGGGCGGCCTGTCGCGCCGCATCAACGTCCTGGCCGACAAGACCCTGCTCGCGGCCTATGCCGGACAGACCCATACGCTCACCCCGGCCCATCTTGACGCCGCGGCCGGCGATGCCGACATCCAGTCGCCCGGGCAGGCCGGCCACCGCCCCCGATTGCCGCGCTGGGCCTGGCCGGGGGCCGGCGTGGCGGCCGGACTCGGCCTGCTGGCGTTCGTCGCCTGGCAGGCATGGTCGCCGCCAGCCAGGCCGCCCCAGGCAGCGAGGACAACCAGTCCGCGCCCATTGCCCGCCGCCACGCCCGCCGCCCGCGTGACCGAACTCGCGCGGCAAACCCAGCGCTGGCTTGCCACCGCCGCGCCCGAAACCCACGTGATCCAGATCGCCTCGGCTAAAGAAGCGGCGCAGGCAGCCGTATTATTGGGGGATTTGAACGCCGCCACGCCGCAACCGGTGCGGGTGCTGCATGGCCTGAGTCGAGGCGTGCCCGCCTGGATGATCCTGGCAGGCGAGTTCCCCAACCGTGACGCGGCCGAGGCGGCATTGCGCACCTTGCCCGCCGCGCCAGCAGGTACGCCGTTTCTGCGCACGGTCGGCAAAATGCGCAGCGTAGTCTTGCCCACTGGATGAGGATGGAAAATGCCGTGCTGAAACGCTCCGTACTGACGGGCCTGGCGCTGTCCAGCCTCGTGCTGGCGAGCGGCTGCGTGCCCCCGCGGGCATTCGACACCTCGCCTGACCATGTCACCCGACCCAGCCCCGCAGCTGTTCCTGCCGGCCTGCCGCCCGCGCCCGTCAAGGCCGTGCCCGCGCTGTCCCCGCCCAAGCCGGGCGCGCCGGTTCCGACGTATACCGTCGTGGTCAACGACGTGCCGGTGAAGGACCTGCTGTTTTCCATCGCACGCGACACCCAGTACAACATCGACCTGTATCCGGGCATCTCCGGTAACGTCTCGCTCAATGCCGTGCAGGAGCCGCTGCCGGCCATTCTCGACCGCATCGCACGGCAGGCCGACCTGCGCTACGAAATGAACGGCCGCACGGTGTCGATCATGCCCGACACCCCCTATGCCAAGACCTACACGATCAACTACGTCAACGTCGCCCGCAACACGACTTCCAGCGTCGGCGTGGCGGCGCAGATCGCCAGCACCGGCGGCGGCGTCGGCGCAGTGACCGGCACCACCTCCGCCTCGGCCAGTGCGGGGAACTCCTCCACCACCACCGTCGCCAGCCAGTCGAACAGCGATCTGTGGACGGTACTGGCCGACAACATCCGCACCCTCCTCGCCGGCACGCGTGCGGTCACCCAGAGCACCGAGGAGCGCGCGGCCCGGCTGGACGCGGAAAAAGCCGCGCGCGCCGAGCGGGTGTCGCAGGCCGAAGCCGCCAGCAAGGCCGGCGCGGGCGCCGCCAACCTGTTCACCGCCGCGTTCGCCAACCAGCCGACTATCGATGGCAAGAACGACGTGGCGGTCAATCCGGTGGCGGGCACCGTGACCGTGCTGGGCACTGCCAAACAGCAGGAACTGGTGCAGCAGTATCTCGACCGCGTGATGCAGGCCGCGCAGCGCCAGGTGCTGATCGAGGCCACCATCGTCGAGGTGACGCTCAAGGACCAGTACCGCGCCGGCATCGACTGGTCGAAGGTTCTCGCAACTGGGGCGGGCGGCTGGAAGATCACGACCATAGGCGGCGGCACCAATGCACTGGCGGGCGCACTCTCGCCTTTCATCCAGGCCACCTACACCAATACCGGCAGCAACGGTTTTTCCGCGGCAATCGACCTGCTGGAATCGTTCGGCAAAACCAAGGTGCTGTCCAGCCCCAAACTCATGGCGCTGAACAACCAGACCGCCCTGCTCAAGGTGGTCGACAATCTGGTTTATTTTTCCGTGCAGTCGCAGCAGGGGACCTTATCCTCATCCGGTTCGGTTCTTCAGCCCGCCACGTTCACCACTACAGCCCACACCGTGCCAATTGGCGTGGTGATGTCGGTACTGCCGCAGATCAACGAGAATGGCATGGTGTCGCTGACCGTGCGCCCCACCATCTCGCGCAAGGTGGGGTTTGTGGATGATCCCAATCCGGATCTTGCAAAACAGGGCGTCAAGAATGCCATTCCCATCATCCAGGTGCGCGAAATGGAATCGCTGCTGCAGGTGCGCAGCGGCCAGACCGTGGTCCTCGGCGGCCTGATCCAGGACGACCGCAACAACGCGCGCGACGGCATCCCCGGCCTGTCGCGCCCCGAAGGCATCGGCGCCGTGTTCGGCCAGCATGAACGCATCAACAGCCAGACCGAACTGGTGATCTTCCTGCGGCCCACCGTGGTGTCCAACCCCACGCTGGATAGCGACGAGCTCCGCCAGTTCCAGCACCTGCTTCCGAGCAGCGCGCGGAGTTCATGCCCTTCAGGGTGCAATCAGTGAGCCTCCTGCTGAAAGCGCTGAAACAGGCCGAAGCCGCGAACCCGGGGCGGTCTGGCGCAGATAAAGCGGAATCCGGCATGCGGATCGAGGGCGATCTCGAACTGGAGCCGGCCCTCCCCGGTACCGCGAAGGCGCGCGAATGGGTCGAGCCGCCTGGTCTGCTGTTCGGCAACAACGAGCCCGTACCAGCTGCGCATCAGGCGCCCCGGCTACGCTGGCCGCAGCTTTCGCTGGTGCCGCTCACCGCCCTGCTGGCTGTCCTGATCGCGCTGGGCTATGGCGTGTATCTCTACTTCGCCCTGCAACCACCGGCTGCCGTGCCACCGCAGCCGGCCATCGCCCACGTCGCCGCACCCGCTGCACCCACACCAGCGCCTCCCCCCCAGCCTGTGCCTGCCGCATTGCCTGCCACGCCCGTGCGCCATCCCGAACCTGCCGCCATAGTAGCCGCCCGCACGCCAGCCCGACCCGTCGCGCCGCCGGTCGACAGCACGCCCCACATGGCCCCGCCTGCACGCCCCGCGCTGACGGCCACCCTGCCTGTGTTCCAGCCCGACCTGCAGACAAACCTGCTCACCCAGGCCTATGCCGCCTACCAGCGCGGCGCCCTGACCGAGGCACAGCGGCTTTACACCCAGGCTTCCGCCCGCAGGCCCAGTGTGGATGCGCTGCTGGGGCTGGCCGCGATTGCGACTGCACAAAACCGCGACGCCGACGCCCAGCGCCTGTATCGCCAGGTGCTCGACCTCGACCCCCGCAATGCAGCCGCGCAAGGTGCCCTGCTCGACCTGCTCGGCAATACCGACAGCCAGGCCACCGAAAGCCGCCTGAAAACCCTGATCGAACGCGCCCCCAGCCCCGAGCTCTACCAGGCGCTCGGCAACCTCTACGCCGGGCAGGGGCGCTGGAACGACGCCCAGTCTGCCTACTTCGAAGCGTATCGGGGTGCGCCCGGCAATGCCGATTACGCCTTCAACCTGGCGGTCAGCCTAGACCAGCTGCAACAGTACCCCAGCGCGCTGACGTATTACGAGAAAGCCCTCGCAGACGGCGGCGCGCACCGCTACGACCGTGCCCAGGCCGAAGCGCGCGTGCAGCAGCTGAAGTCGGTTCGATAAGAGCCCCGCATGGAGCGCCGCAAGAAACTCCGCATGGGCGAAACCCTGGTCACGCAGGGGCTGATCACCCTCGACCAGTTGCGCATCGGGCTGAAGGAACAGAAAGCCACGGGCCTGCCGATCGGCCGCCAGCTGGTCTCGCTCGGCTTCATCACCGAGGCCGTGCTGCGCGACCAGCTTGCCAATGCCCTCGGCAGCCAGGGCATCGACCTCACCCAGGTGGTCGCCGATCCCGAGGCGCTGCATCTGGTGCCCGAAGAGTTCGCCCGCCGCCACCATCTGCTGCCGATCGCCCACGATGCCGCGCGCAACGTGCTCACTCTCGCGACCACCGACATGTTCAACGTCGTCGCGCTCGACCAGCTCAAGGCCGGTCTCGGCGGCCAGATCGAGATCGACACCCTGCTGGCAGCCGAAGCCCAGCTGCTCGAATGCATCGACAAGTTCTACGGTTTCGACCTCTCGCTCGACGGCATCCTGCGCGAGATCGAGACCGGCGAGGTCGACTATGCCAGCCTCAACCCCGACACCGAGGAATACACCCAGCCGGTGGTGCGGCTGGTCGGCGCGCTGCTCACCGACGCGGTGAAGCGCGAATCCTCCGACATCCACTTCGAGCCCGAGCACGCCTTCCTGCGCATCCGCTACCGCATCGACGGCGTGCTGGAGCAGATCCGCAGCCTGCACAAGACCTACTGGCCGGGCATCCTGGTGCGGTTGAAGGTACTCTCGGGCATGAACATCGCCGAGACGCGCGCGCCGCAGGATGGCCGCATGTCGCTCACCCTGAACGGCCGGCCGATCGATTTCCGCGTCTCGTCGCAGCCCGGCATCCACGGCGAAAACGTGGTGCTGCGCATCCTCGACCGCGAGAAGTCGATCATGCCACTGGAACAGATGGGCTTCACCGCCGACGCGCTGCGCGAACTGCAGCTGATGATGGCGCGCCCGGAAGGCATCCTGGTGGTCACCGGGCCGACCGGCTCCGGCAAAACCACCACGCTGTATTCGATGCTCTCGCATCTCAACAACGAGACCGTCAACATCATGACGCTGGAAGACCCGGTCGAATACCCGGTCACGCTGATGCGCCAGAGTTCGGTCAACGAAACCTTGAAACTCGATTTCGCCAACGGCATCCGCTCGATCATGCGGCAGGATCCGGACATCATCCTGGTCGGCGAGATCCGCGACCGCGACACCGCCGAGATGGCGTTCCGCGCCGCGATGACCGGCCACCAGGTGTTCACCACCCTGCACACCAACTCCGCGCTCGGCGTGTTTCCGCGCCTGATGGACATCGGCATCCAGCCCGGCATCCTCTCCGGCAACATCATCGGCGTCGTCGCGCAGCGCCTGGTGCGCAAGCTGTGCCCGCACTGCAAGGAAGCCTACACGCCCGACGAAGGCGAAGCACGCATCCTCGGTGCCGACCCGACCCAAGCGCCGCAGATCTACCGCGCCACCGGCTGCCCGGCCTGCAGCAACAAGGGCTACAAGGGGCGCCTGGCGCTGATCGAACTGCTGCGGATGGACCCGACCCTGGACGAACTGGTGGCCAACGATGCGCCCCTGCACGAAATCCGCCGCGCCGCGTTCGAGCACGGCTATCACCCGCTGGCCGAGGATGGCGTCAAGCGCGTACTGGATGGCGTGACTTCGCTGTCGGAAGTGTCGCGGGTGGTGGATTTGACGGGGCGGGTGTGAGGATGGCCCTGGATTCTTCGCTTGTATCGGTGGCCATGCGACGGTTTCGCTTTTCGCCTGCGGGCGAGTCACTTTCTTTTGCGTGGCCAAAAGAAAGTGACCAAAGAAAAAGCCACCCCTGGCGTGTCGGCCTTCGGCTCCCCTGCGTTGCTCGCCGCGCGGCACGGCGCGGGAACTCGCCCTGGCGGGCCGCACCAAACACGGCTCACTGCGGAGCTCAGACACCCCACGCCTCTTTTCCCCGCACGGCTGCGCCACTCGGCGACACACAAGGGGCTCCCTTGCGGACGCTTGTGCTTGGACATGACGGCTCAGTGCGCGCACACGCCAAATCGGGAACCCGCAGGGCAGCGATGTGGGGTCGCCTTTCCTTGGTTACTTTCTTTGGCGAAGCAAAGAAAGTAACTCGCCCTAAGGAAGCGCTGAACAAGTCCTTCGACAAGCTCAGGACGAACGGCAACTTGTTGATTCCGTTCGTGGTGAGCCTGTCGAACCATGAGCGGAATCAACTTGTTCAGCGCTTCCCTAAGGCGAAACGCGGAGCCATCGCACGCCAAGCAACCTTGGCGCGGCGCCCCTGACCATGCCCTTCTTCGACTACCGCGCCATCGACCAGACCGGCCGCAGCGTCCGCGGCACGCTATCGGCCGTCAACGACGTCGACCTCGAATTGCGCCTGAAACGCATGGGCCTCGACCTCATCACCCTGGTCGAACTGTCACGCCAGTACGCGCCCACCGGCCGCGAGCGGGTGACGCGACGCGATCTGGTGACTTTCTGCATCCACATGCGCTACATCACTCGCGCCGGGATTCCGCTGCTCGACGGCCTGCGCGACCTGCGCGACAGTATGGAAAAACGCGGGTTTCGCGATGTGCTGACCGCACTGCTGGAAGACCTCGAAGGGGGCAAGGTGCTGTCGCAGGCGCTGGCGGCGCACCCGGCGGTCTTCGGCGCCGTGTTCGTCCACAGCGTGCGCGCGGGCGAACAGACCGGCCTGCTGGACACGGTGTTCGAGCGGCTGGCCGAGTCGCTCAAATGGCAGGAAGAAGTCGCCGCCAAGGCCAAACGCCTGATGATCTATCCCGCGATGGTGCTGCCGACGCTGGTTCTGATGGCCATATCGAACGCGCTGCGCTCGTACTGGCTGATCGGCCTCGCGCTGGTGCTGGCGGTGGGCATCGGACTGCCGCTCTGGATACGGAAGAGTGAAGCCGGGCGCGAATGGTGGGACCGTACCCAGCTGCGATTGCCCGTCATCGGACCGATCGTGCAGAAGATCGTGCTGTCGCGCTTCACCAATACGCTGGCGATGATGTACCGCTCGGGGGTCACCGTGCTGGAGGCCCTGCGCGCCTGCGAGATGATCGCGGGCAACCGGGTGATCGCCGGTGGCATCCGCCGCGCCGCGCAGCAGATTGCCGACGGACGCGGGCTGTCGGAAAGCTTCCAGTCGCTGGCGCTGTTTCCACCGCTGGTGATCCGCATGCTGCGCGTGGGCGAGAGCACGGGTGCGCTCGACGAAGCGCTGGACAACGTCACGTTCTTCTACAATCGTGAGGTGCTCGACTCGATCGAAAACGGCCTCAGGGTTCTGGAGCCCCTGCTCACGGCCATTCTGGGCCTGCTGCTCGGCGGCATCCTAGTGTCGGTGCTGTTGCCGATTTACGACCTGATCGGGAATATGCCGCTGTGATGTTCGATCATCACCTGCTTCTCTTCGCCACCCCGCGCCAGATCGGCGTCCTCGACTGGCGTCCGGGGCACATGCACTGGCTGGGCGAGTTTTCAGCCAGCGCCGAAGGACTGGCTGCATTCCGCAGCGTCGTGACCCGCCATGCGCGTCTGCCGGTCCTGCTGGTGGCCGACACGGTCGACGAGGACTACCGCTGCGAAGCCATGCCCCACGTACAGGGCCGCGCGCGCGACGAGTTGCTGGCACGCAAGCTCAAGCAGGTGTTCCGCAATACGCGTTTCACCGGCGCATGGCGGCAGGCGCGTGAAACGGCCGGACGCCGCGATGACCGCTATCTGCTGGCGGCCCTGCCCGACGCCGAGTGGCTGACCCCCTGGCTCAGCGTGCTGCATCGCGAACGCGTGCCGCTGGCGGGCATCACCCCGCTGGCGCTGGCCTATCAGCATCTGCTGGAAAAACTGCGGGAACAGTCGTCGCACACCTTGCTGGCATGCCGGCTCAACAACGGCCTGCGGCTGTCCTACTACCACAATGGCCTGTTGCGGTTTTCACGGCTGATCGGCGGCGACGCCCCCACCCAGTTGCCGGGGAATGCGGCCGACGAAATTGCGAAGACCCAGCTCTATCTCAGTGGACAACGCATCCTGCCACGCGAAGCCCGGCTGCACGTGCTGCTGCTCGATCCCACCGGCCAGCTGGACAGCGCGCAGGCCCAACTGAATGCCGACCCGGTATTCAGCACGCGCGTGATCGACATGCCCAGCCTCGCACGCGCATTGCGCATCCCCGATGACTTCCTCGCCGCCACGCCTGAGGTCGCGCCGCTGGCAGCCATCGCCGGGGAAACGCTGCAACTCAATCTGGCACCGCCCGAATTGCTGCAGGCCCACACCGAATTCCGCTGGCGGCGCGGCCTGCATGCGGCCGCGGGGATCGTCGCGCTGCTGGGCCTGGGTCTTACGGCCGCCTACTGGCTGCATGCCCAGGATCTGAACGATCAGGCGCGTCAACTGACCCAGCAGTACCAGCAGTTCGACGCCCGCTATCAGGCTATTGCACGGACGTTTCCCACCCAGGCCATGGCCCCCGAGCAGATTGTCCAGACGGTGGCGCTGGCGCGCCGGCTCGACCACGCGCAAACCGATGCGGGTGCACTTCTCGCGACGATCGGACAGCCCTTGCTTGCCGCGCCCGACATCACGCTGGACAGCCTGAACTGGAGCGACGAATCGCCGGTGCCCAGCGGCGAAGTCCAGGTCGGCATCGATGCCGGACTGACGCCGTTCGACGGCAACTACCGCGCCGCCATGCAGCGCATCGAAGGATTCATGCGCAGCCTGCAGGCCATGCCCGGCGTGCAGGCCGTGAGCCTGCGCAGCAGCCCGGTCAACGCGGATTCCAGCAGCACGCTGTCCGGCAAAACGCTCAATGCCGATACGGCCGGCGCGCCGGCCGCACGGTTCAGCCTCAGCCTGCTTTACCGCGAGGCCCGGCCATGACGCGCCCGCCCTTCCCGGTCCTCAAACTCCCGCTGCTGTTGCTGCTGGCGGCGCTGCTGCTGGCGGCCGGCGGCGCCCTGTGGGGTCGGCGCGAGGCAAAAGAAGCCGCGGAAAACCTGCAGCACCAGCAAGCCGCACTCAAGCAGGCACGCCAGCAACTCGATCGCAGCCGCCAGCAGCAGCAACTCGTCGCCACCCATCTGGCCGATTACCAGGCACTCGCGGCGCGCGGATTCGTCGGCGCGGAAGACCGCCTGGCATGGATCGAGGCGGTGCAGCTGGCCAACCGCGATGCCGGGCTGTATGGATTGACCTACCGCCTGATGCCGCGCGCTGCCTCGTCCCCCGCGCTGGCGCAGGGCCTGCCGCTGGGGCAGACCCGCATGACGCTCACCCTGCCGCTGCTGGTGGAAACCGATCTCACCCGGTTTCTCGATGCGCTCAAGAAACGCGCACCCGGGCTCGTTCGCGTCCAGGGCTGCCGTCTGTCGCGCCTGGACAATGTGCCGTTCGAGGCCACCAGCCATCCGCATCTGCAGGCCGAATGCGACCTGCTGTGGTTTACCGTGGCGGCAGCGACAGGAGGTGCCCAATGAAACCCTGTTCACCGCCAGGGCGCAGAGACGCGGAAAAGCGCAAACCCGCGCGGGGCTGGGTTGTTCATGCTTATTCGATCCTGTTTTTCTCCGCGTCTGCGTGCCTCTGCGGTCCAGGTTTTGCAGCGCCATCCACCCCCGACTCGCCCGGCCGCCTGTTTTTCAACCCGGCGCAGCGCGCCCAGCTGGAAGCCGCGCGCGCGCGCGACGCCACCCCGCCCGGCCCCGGCCAGCAGACCGCATCCGCCGGCGCGCCGGCGCCATTGCGCTACGACGGCGTGGTCATCCGCTCCGACGGCCAGACCACGCGCTGGGTAGACGGCAAGGCGCAGCGCGGCGATGCCGCCGTGTCGGGCCTGAAGCCAGGCCAGATCCGCGCCGACGGCAGGGTGTATGAACCCTACCAGGTGCTGCGGCCGACTCTCCGCAACCCGGCCAAATCCGACATCAAGGAAACGATCCCATGACCGTCCAGCGTGGTTTCACCCTGATCGAGATGGCCATCGTGCTGGTCATCATCACCATCCTGATCGGCGGACTGGCGATGCCGTTGTCGGCGCAGATCCAGGCGCGGCGGATTGCCGAGACCAAAACGACGCTCGAAGAAGCACGCGTGGCACTCCTGGGTTATGCAATGACGCATAACGCGATCAACGTGCCCACACATCATTATCTGCCCTGCCCCGACACCAACGCTGATGGCCGCGAAGACAGAGATTCCGACACGGTGTGCAAGCAATACCAGGGCTTCTTGCCGTGGGCCGATCTGGGCACTGCCCCTCAGGATGCCTGGGGCAATCGCCTGCGCTATGCCGTTGTCCAAAAGTTCATCGACCGATCCAGCGGGTTTTCCGCCGGCACCCCGGCGCCCCCGGGACCACCGGCATATGGGTTTGACCCCATCAAGATATGCAGCATGCACACCTGCCCCATCCCGCTGGTAGCGGACAACGTCGTGTTCGTTCTGGTTTCCCACGGTCCCAATGGCTGGGGGGCACAAAACATCAACGGGACCACCCTGGCCGCGCCGACGGGTCCGGATGAACTGGAAAATCTGGACGCGAACCCAATCTACATCAGCCGATCACCCACCAAGGCGGACGCTGTCAGCGGCGAATTCGACGACCTGACCGTCTGGGTCTCACAATCCGCGTTAATAGCCAGCGCATGTCCTACGGGTTGCGCTCCGTAGCCTGCAGGCGGAACGTCACCCGCCCCGCCTGGTTGTCGGGCAGTTCCAGCCGGAATCCCGAGCGCGCCGCCTGCCGCGCGGCCTGATAGAGGCCCACGCCCAGCCCGAAATCCGACGCCACCGGGCTGAGGAACAGATTGCGGGCCA
>JAJZRT010000052.1 GCA_021802595.1 Pseudomonadota bacterium | reverse complement strand
ATCACGTCCTGCGCGGTCGTGAGCGGCACCGGGAACACGCCCGCGCCCGCCTGGCCGAAGGCACTCATCAGCGCGCTGTCGTCGAATTCGCCGACGATGGCGGGCTGGATGCCGTGGCGTTCGAGCCAGCGCAGCAGCGGCACCCGCAACGCGCTGTCCTCGCCCGGGATCAGCAGCGGGATGCCATCGAGATTGGCGGGGAAATCGGGTTGCAGCGTGCCGGCGACCGCGCGCGCGGCCAGGAAGGCGATGCCGCATTCGCCCAGCGGATGACTGTAGCCCTTGATGTCCATGGTGGAGGGGAGTGGACGGTCGGCCAGCACCATGTCGAGGCGGTGGATGGACAGTTCGGCGGCGAGCTGTTCCAGCCGATCTTCCCTGCACACCAGCCGGACCGGCTCGGCCAGCGTCAGCGCGGGAGCGAGCAACTGGTAGGCGATCGCCTTCGGCACGACGTCGGCGATGCCGACGCGGAACGGGTGGGCGCGGGCCGCGAGACGGTTCTGCAGGGCTTCCTCGAGTTCCGCGCCGACCTGGAAAATATCGTCGGCATAGATCAGCGCGGTGCGTCCCGCATCGGTCAGTTCGAGCCGGCGCCCGTTGCGGCGGAACAGCGTCACGCCCAGGCGCGCCTCGAAGGCGCTGATCTGTCCTGACAGCGTCTGTGGCGTCAGATGCAGCTTCTCCGCGGCCCGGTTGATGGCGCCCGCCTTGGCGACGGTGCGGAAATAGTAGAGGTGCTTGTAATTGAGCATGGCGCAGAGACGATTCGATTAAATCGAACAATAGCATTATAAAAATCGAATTTTATTGTTTGTTTCCCGTCTATATCCTTTGCATGTGTGTCATGCAATGGCCCGGAGTCCGATCGGACGGGGGCTTTAAAGGAGAGCATCATGAAACGCATCATCCTGTTCCTCGCGACCAACCTGGCCATCGTGCTGGTGCTGTCGTTCACCCTGCGCATCCTGGGCGTCGAGCCCTACCTCACCGCGAACGGATTGAACCTCGGTTCGCTGCTGGTCTTTGCGGCGGTGATGGGTTTCGGCGGTTCGTTCATCTCGCTGGCGATTTCCAAGTGGATGGCGAAGAAGTCGATGGGCGTGCGGGTGATCGAGACGCCGTCGAACTCGACCGAGTTCTGGCTCATGGAGACCATCCGCAAATACGCTGCGGATGCGGGAATCCGGATGCCGGAAGTCGGCATCTACGATTCGCCCGAGGTGAACGCCTTCGCGACCGGCATGAGCAAGAACAGCTCTCTGGTCGCGGTGTCCTCCGGCCTGTTGCAGCAGATGACGCGCGAGGAGGCCGAGGCGGTGCTGGGCCACGAGATCGCGCACGCAGCCAATGGCGACATGGTGACGCTGGCGCTGATCCAGGGCGTGGTGAACACCTTCGTGATGTTCCTGTCGCGTGTGATCGGCCACACGGTAGACCGCGTGGTGTTCAAGAACGAGGAGGGGCACGGCCCGGCATTCTTCGTCACCATGATCGTGGCCGAACTGGTGCTCGGCATCCTGGCGTCGATCATCGTCATGTGGTTCTCGCGCCAGCGTGAATTCCGCGCCGACCGCGGCGGCGCCAGCCTGGCCGGGAAGGGGGCGATGATCGCTGCGCTGGAGCGCCTCGCGAGCCTGCACCCGCATCCGCTGCCCGACAAGATGGCGGCGTTCGGCATCGCCGGCGGCGGCGCCGGCGGCATCAAGCGCCTGTTCATGACGCATCCGCCGCTGGAAGAGCGCATCGCCGCCCTGCGCGCGGTGCAGTAAGCCTTAAACCGGGTCGAGGAAGAACATGGACGCAGCCCTGCATATCGGCGAACCCTGGATGTGGGCCGCGTTCATCGGCTTCGTGCTGGCGATGCTGGCCGTCGACCTTTTCCTGGTCGGCGGCAACAAGGCGCACAAGGTCGGCTTCCGGGAGGCAGCAGCGTGGTCGGTCGTCTGGGTGTCGCTCGCCCTGCTGTTCAACCTTGGCCTGTGGTGGTATCTCAAGGGGGCCTACGGCGGCGAGGTGGCCGACGCCAAGGCGATGGAGTTCCTGACCGGCTACCTGATCGAGAAAGCGCTCGCGGTCGACAACATCTTCGTCTTCCTGATGATCTTCGGCTTCTTCGCCGTGCCGGCAGAGGTCCAGCGGCGCGTGCTGATCTACGGCGTGCTAGGTGCGATCCTCATGCGCGCCGCCATGATCCTGGCCGGGGCCTGGCTGGTGCAGGAGTTCCACTGGGTTCTCTATCTGTTCGGCGCCTTCCTCGTCGTCACTGGCATCAAGATGCTGATGTTCGCCGAGGCCGAGCCGGATCTTGGCAGGAATCCGCTGCTGAACTGGGTCAAGCGGCATATGCGGCTGACGCCGGACTACCGCGGCGAGAAGTTCTGGGTGCGGGAAAACGGCGTGCGCATGTTCACCCCGCTGTTCCTCGTGCTCGTCATGATCGAGCTCTCGGACGTGATCTTCGCGGTCGACTCGATTCCGGCGATCTTCGCGATCACCACCGATCCCTTCATCGTGTTCACGTCGAACATCTTCGCCATCCTCGGCCTGCGCGCGATGTACTTCATGCTGGCCGGCATGGCGGATCGCTTCCATCTGCTGAAATACGGGCTGGCGATGGTGCTGGTGTTCGTGGGAACGAAGATGCTGATCGCCGATTTCTACAAGATACCGGTGGGGCTGTCGCTCGGCATCGTCGGCCTTATCATAGCCACTTTCATGTTTGCCAGCCTGTGGGCGACGCGCAAGAAAGTCGCCCCGAACTGAAGCGGGGCGCCACAGGCCGGGAGCGGCCTGCGCTCGTCGCCCGCTGTTGAACCCCGGCGGAGGGTAGCATGCCGACCAACCCCGATTCCCCGCTCGCCCGACGTGTGGTGGCGTTTGCGTTTCTGGTCTCGATTTTCGGGCTGACCCTCTGGGTGTTGTCGCCCTTCCTCGCTGCCCTGGCGTGGGCGGGGATACTCGCCTACGTCACCTGGCCGCTCCATCAGCAGGTATGCCGCCACATGCCCGGACGCGATAATCTCGCCGCGCTGCTGATGACGCTGGGGGTGACGGCGACCCTGCTGTTGCCGCTGCTGTGGGTCATGTTCATGGCGGCGTCGGATGTGGCGGCGGCTTCGGCGATGCTCAAGCAATTGGCTGCGAATGGGCTCCCGCCGCTGCCTGCCGGGGTGCACGCGTGGCCGGGCGGGGGCTGGATCGTCGGGCAATACCAGCGCGTCCAGTCCGACCCGGCCTGGGTGCGCGCACAGATCGACGCCCTGGGCATCACTCAAACCACCGCGCTGAAACTGCTGGCGGGCGGCGTCGGCCGCAACGTGGCGAAATTCGGCCTGGCGGTATTGGCGTTGTTCTTTCTATATCGTCATGGCGTCAGCGTGCTGACCCAGTTTCACGTCGTGGCCGCGCGCTGGCTGGGCGAGGCGGCACGCGGCTACATCCAGGCGGTCGGCGTGACGGTGCGCGCCGTGGTGTTCGGCATCGTGCTCACCGCGCTGGCGCAGGGCGTGCTCGCCGGGCTCGGCTATTGGGTGGCGGGCGTATCCGCGCCGGCGTTGTGGGGCGTGATCACCGCCCTGGTGTCGCTGATTCCCTTCGTCGGCCCGGTGGTGTGGATCGGGCTGTCGCTGAACCTGCTGGCGAACGGCGAAACCGGGGCTGCGCTGGGGCTGTTCCTGTGGGGCGCGCTGGTGGTGAGCTGGATCGACAACCTGATCCGTCCGCTCGTCATCAGCGGACCGACGCGGATTCCGTTCCTGCTGGTGTTCCTGGGCGTGCTGGGCGGTCTCCATGCCTTCGGCCTGATCGGGCTGTTTCTGGGGCCGGTGCTGCTCGCCGTGTCGGTGGCCATCTGGCGCGAATGGCTGGGGCACGCGCGCACGGATTGAGCTTGAGGTATCCTTGCCGGTCACGTGATCGTAACGCCCATGAATCCTGCCAAAGATCGATTGTTCGCGCGCCTGGCGCTCAATATGCTGGGTCTGCTCGAGGCCGTCGGCCTCATCGTCATCACGCTTGCAACGCTGGTTGCCGGCGTGTTCGAAGTCGATGCCATGATTGCGGCCAGAACGGTGGCGCTGGGCGATCTGCTGCTGTTGTTCCTGTATCTGGAAGTGCTCGCCATGGTCGGCGTGTATTTCCGCTCCGGACAGCTGCCAGTGCGCTTCCCCATTTACATCGCCATTGTGGCGCTGGCGCGTTATCTGGTGCTCGACATGAAAAGCCTCGATGCATGGCGCATGCTGGGCGTGACGGCGGCGATGCTGCTGCTCGCCGTTTCCGTGCTGGTGATCCGTTATGGTCATATCCGTTTCCCGTATGACGAAAACCCAAAGGACAGAGATTCGCAACCATGAATACCAAAATGACCTATGCCGGTTTCTACAACGACAAGCACGGCGTCACGATGCTGGCGCGCGTCGTGCTCGACGGCTGGTTGTTCGGTTTCATTCCTGAAAGCGAGGATTGTGCCGGCTGGCAGTTGGGGCAGATGCAGTCCTTGACCGAGAAGATCGAAGCCGAGTGGGACAAATACGGCAACCTGCCGAGCCGCCTGCCGCCCGAACTGCGCGAGCGCCACGCGGCCCTGTACAGGATGGCCACGGAACGCGCGCGCGAAAAGGGCTGGGATCCCGAGCTCGGCGAAGACGAGTAAACCCCTGGCGGGGATGCCCCTGCTACCCGTCAACCTGCCGCCACTCCCGATGGAACTGACCCCCCCGCTGCTGCAACTTGCCACCCAGGCGCTCGATCTGGTGCTGGACTTCACCCGACCGGCCGACGCCGTACTGTCGGCGTTTTTCCGCGAGCACAGGAAACTCGGCTCGCACGACCGCGCCTTCGTGGCGGAAGCCGTGTTCGGCGTGTTGCGGCGCTACCGCTATCTGTCGGTCGTGGTGCCGGCGGCCAACCCGCGCACGCTGATCGTCGCCTGGCTGATCAAGGTGCGCGGCATGAGCGGCGCGACGCTGGAGAAATTCGCCAAGCCCGAACTGATCGACCATATCCGCAGCGCCAGGACGGACGATTTGCCGCTTGCGGTGAGCGCAGAACTGCCCGACTGGGTGGTCGAGAAGCTGCGGCCATCGATGAGCGACACCGACCTCCTCGCGCTCGGCCGCGCCTTGCAGCAGCCGGCGCCGCTCGATGTGCGGGTGAACACGCACAAGGCCGGCCGCGACGCCGTGCTGGCGCAATTGCGCGAGGAAGGATTCGCGGTCGCGCCGACGCCGTATTCGCCCTGGGGCATCCGTTTCAAGGATCATCCGGCGATCAACCGCCATCCGCTGTTTCTCGACGGCAGCCTGGAAGTGCAGGACGAAGGCAGCCAGCTGCTGGCCCTGCTGCTCGGTGCGCGGCGCGGCGAGATGGTGTGCGATTTCTGCGCCGGGGCGGGCGGCAAGACGCTCGCCATCGGCGCGATGATGGCGTCGACCGGGCGCCTGTATGCCTTCGACGTGGCTGAGAAGCGGCTCGCCAACCTGAAGCCGCGGCTGGCGCGCTCGGGGCTGTCCAATGTCATGCCGCAGCTGATCGCGTCGGAGAGCGACACGCGGGTGAAGCGGCTGGCGGGCAAGCTCGACCGCGTGCTGGTCGATGCGCCGTGTTCCGGCCTTGGCACGCTGCGCCGCAACCCTGACCTGAAATTCCGCCAGTCACCCGAAAGCGTGGCGGAACTGACGCGGAAACAGGCGTCCATCCTGCGTGCGGCAGCAAAGTTGCTCAAGCCCGGCGGCCGGCTGGTGTATGCCACCTGCAGCCTGCTGCCGGAGGAAAACGAGGCCATCGTCGAGGCGCTGCTGGCGGAAGGCGGTTTCACGCTGCTGCCGGTCAACGAACTGCTGGCGCAACACAGGATTCCGCTCGATACCGGCGCCATGCTGAAGCTGTCGCCCGTCGTGCACGGAACGGACGGTTTCTTCGCCGCCGTTCTGGTCAAGGCTGCCGCTTGACCCACCCGGGCTTTGCGTCTATCAATGCGGCGTTCCCTTCGGCCGTTCGAATAAGCTGATATGGCAGATGTGTCCTTCCACCCTGATTCGCTTGGCACCTTGTCCGGTTTGTTTCGCGCACGCGTTGCCGCGACGCCGGATCAGGTGGCCTACCGCCAGTTCGACGAGGCGCGCGATACCTGGGTGAGCTTCACCTGGGCGCAGGTGGCGACTGAAGTCACACGCTGGCAGGCGGCGCTGGTGAAAGAGGGACTGGTCCCCGGCGACCGCGTGGCGGTGATGCTCAGAAACAGCGTCGAGTGGGTGATCTTCGACCAGGCGGCGCTGGCACTGGGGCTGGTCACGGTACCCCTGTACCTCGATGATCGCCCGGAGAGTGCAGCTTATATTCTCAATCATTCCGGCGCCAGGCTGTTGCTGGTCGAAGGCAGGTTCCAGCACAAGAAACTGGCCGAAATTGCCGGATCGGCCAACACGCTGCAACACATTGTCAGCCTGGCTGCGCCGGACGACGGCTTGGTGAACTGGAGCACGCGCTTCGTGGTGGCGGCCGACTGGCTCGCCGCCGCGGCGGGCACGCCGGTGCCCGAACGTCATCTCACCGCCGACCTGCTGGCCAGCATCGTCTACACCTCGGGTACCACCGGGCGGCCCAAGGGGGTGATGCTGACCCACGAAAACCTGCTGTGGAATGCGTACTATGCCTCGCAGTGCGCCGATTTCGACCCGCACGAGGTGTTCCTGTCCTTTCTGCCCATGTCTCACACGCTGGAGCGCACCGGCGGCTACTATCTGCCGATGCTGATCGGGGCCGAAGTCGCCTATGCGCGTTCGATCGCCCAGCTGGCGCAGGATCTGCAGGCCATCCGCCCGACCATCCTGATCTCGGTGCCGCGCATCTACGAGCGGGTCTACCGCCGGATCCAGGACGGCCTGGAGAAGAAGGGGCTGCTCGCCCGGCTGGTGTTCAGGCTGGCGGTGCATGTTGGCTGGCGGCGCTTCGAACGCAGCCAGGGGCGCGCGCGATGGAATCCGGAATTGCTGCTGTGGCCGCTGCTCGACAAGCAGGTGGCGCGCAATGTCACGGAGAAACTGGGAGGCCGGCTGCGGCTGGCGATTTCGGGGGGGGCTGCGCTCTCGCCGGAGATCGCGCACATCTTCATCGGCCTCGGTGTGCCGATCATCCAGGGCTATGGCCTCACCGAGACCAGCCCGGTGGTATGTGTGAACCGCCCGGAGTCGAACGTGCCTTCCAGCATCGGCCTGCCGCTGCCCGGGATCGAGGTGAGGATCGGCGCCAATGACGAGCTGCTGACGCGCAGCCGCTGCGTCATGCGCGGCTATTGGCAGGACGAGGCCGCCACCCGCGCCATGATCGACAGCGAGGGCTGGCTGCACAGCGGCGACCAGGCCACGGTGGACGCCTGGGGCCACTACCACATCACCGGGCGCATCAAGGACATCATCGTGCTGAACAACGGCGAGAAGGTGCCGCCTACCGACATGGAATCCGCCATCCTGCTCGACCCGCTGTTCGAACAGGTGATGGTCATCGGCGAAGGCAAGCCCTATCTTGCGGCCCTGACCGTGCTCAACGAGGAGCACTGGCAGGCATTCGCCACGCACCTCCATGTCGATCCTGGACATTCCGGGGCATTGCGCGACCCCAGGGTGTTGAAGGCGCTGACCCAGCGCGTGGCGCATCATCTCAGGCATTTCCCGGGCTATGCCCAGATCCGCCGGCTGCATCCCGAACTCAGGCCGTGGACGGTGGACGACGGCCTGCTGACCCCCACCCTGAAAATCAAGCGCGACCAGGTGCTCGATCGTTACCGCGCTGCGGTCGAGGCCATGTATGCCGATTTCGCACGCTAATCCATTTCATGTTGCCACGGAGATACCCATGTTCCCATTCCCTCTCAACCGCCTTACCGTTGGCTTGGCGCTGGCCGGATTGCCAGGACTGGCCCAGGCCGCCGGCTTTGCGCTGATCGAACAGAACGCCAGCGGCCTGGGCAATGCCTATGCGGGGGCAGCAGCAGTCGCTGAAGATGCCAGCACGATTTTCTTCAATCCCGCGGGCATGACGCGGTTGCCGGATAGGCAAATCGTGGTGGTGGGCCACCTGATCAAGCCCCAGGCGGAGTTTTCGGGGACGGTCAGCCCAGCCATTGGCGGAGGGCAGGGCGGCGATGCAGGTAGCTGGTCCTTCGTGCCCAATGCCTATTTCGCCTACCGCCTGGCTCCCAAGGTCCATCTGGGGGTCGGCCTCAACAGCCCCTTCGGGCTCAAGACCGAATATGACCCCGGCTGGATCGGGCGCTATCAGGCCATCAAATCCGAAGTGAAGACCGTCAACCTGAATCCGTCCATCGCCTACAAACTCAGCGATACCGTGTCGCTGGGTGCGGGACTCAATGTCCAGTGGATCGAAGCGGTGCTGACCAACCGGCAGCCACTTCCGCCCACATTTACTGTCGTTCCCCTCGTGCAAATCAAGGGGAGCGACTATGGCTGGGGATACAACCTGGGCGCCCTGTGGCAGGCCGGCCACGCCACGCGGATCGGCCTGTCCTACCGTTCCGAGGTTCGCTACACGCTGGATGGCACCTCCAGCACGTCCAATCCGACGGTCGCCCCCCTCAATGGCCCTGTCACGGCCGACATTACCCTGCCGGCCAGCGCGTCGCTGAGCCTGTTCCACGCGCTGTCGCCCCGATGGGATCTGTTGGCGGACGTGACCTGGACCGGGTGGAGTTCTTTCGACAAGCTGCCCGTCCAGGGCACGATCAACAAAACCACCCCCGAGAACTGGCAGGACATTCTGCGTTATTCGCTGGGCGCCACCTGGCACATGAGCGACAAGCTGAGCCTGCGTGGCGGCCTCGCGTATGACGAAGCGCCGGTATCGGACCGCTACCGCACGCCCCGCATTCCCGATGGCGCCCGTACCTGGGTGGCTTTGGGAGGGCAGTATCGATTATCCGGGCGGGGAGCGCTGGACTTTGGCTATGCGCATCTTTTTGTAAATTCCCCGGGGTTGCAGAGCACGGATAATGGCACCACGCTCAATGGCCAATATGACAACCAGGTCGATATCCTGAGCGTGCAATACACGCATAGCTTCTGAGGTGGCCGTGACCCAACCGATCCCCTTTGACAACCTGCTGACGCGCCTCATCGAGGACAGCAGGAACGTCGATCTGTCATGGCAGCTAGGCATACTGGCAGTCTGCGCGCTCGTTGCCTGGGGCGCGATGTACCTGCTCAGGCCCAGGCTCAAGAAGACGGATACCGTGTGGCACGCCGGCGTACGCCGGGTGGGATTTCCGCTCGTGATGCTGCTGGCGCTGCTGGTCGGGCGCAGCCTGGTCCGTAACTGGCTGACCCCGACGCATCTGCTGGATCTGGCCGTGCCGCTCCTGCTGGCCCTGGCGGGCGTGCGGCTGGTGGCGTATGCGCTGCGCTACGCGCTCAAGCCACGCGAATCGCTCAAGTTGTGGGAGCGCACGGCTGCCTGGCTGATCTGGGGTGCGTTTGCGCTGCACATCACCGGCCTGCTGCCGCGCATCCACATGGCCATGGAAGCGCTGTCGTTCCAGTCGGGCGACCACCGCTTCTCGCTGTGGCTGCTGTTCCAGGCGGCGGGGGTAATCGTGGTGGCGCTCGTTGTTGCGCTGGCGCTGGCGCGTCTCGTCGAAAATCGCCTGATGGGCATCACGCAGATGAACCTGTCGCTGCGCCTGGCCCTGTCGAAAGCCGCCCGCACCGTTCTGCTGATCCTTGCCGTGCTGGTGGCGCTGCCGGCGGTGGGGATCGACCTCACCGTGCTGTCGGTGTTCGGCGGCGCGCTTGGCGTGGGGATCGGCTTCGGTTTGCAGAAGGTGGCCAGCAATTACATTTCCGGCTTCATCATCCTGCTCGACCGTTCGGTGCGTATCGGCGATCTGGTCACGGTCGACAACAAATACGGCGAGGTCAGCCAGATCAATACACGCTATACCCTGCTGAAAGCGCTCGACGGCACCGAAACCATCGTCCCCAACGAGACGTTGATTACGCAGACCGTCGTCAACCATTCGCTGTCCAAGCCCAACGTGCGGATCACCCTGCCCGTGCAGGTCGCCTACGATGCCGACCTGGAGCAGGCGGAGCGCCTGGTGCTGGAAGCGGCGAACAGCCATGTCCGGGTGGTGCACGATGAGTCGGAGAGTCCGCCCAGGGTGTTTCTGAAGGAATTCGGCGATAACGGCATCCTGCTGGAACTGGCCGTATGGATACGCGACCCGAGCGAGGGGCAGGCCAACCTGCGTTCCGACATCAACTGGGCGATCTGGCGGCGTTTCAAGGCCGCCGGCATCGAGATCCCCTTCCCGCAACGGGTCGTGCATCTGGCCCAGTTGCCGCCGATTGAGAATAATCCTTGATTTTTATGGAATTTGTCCGTAAATTAGCGGACGCTATTATCCTTTTTTGGAACCCTGAACCATGCAATTAGGCTTGTTGGATTTACCCTGGTGGGGTTATGTGCTGGCCGCGCTCGGCCTGACGCACATCACCATCGCCGCTGTCACCATTTTCCTGCACCGTTCGCAGGCACACCGTGCCGTCGACCTGCACCCCATCGTCAGCCACTTCTTCCGTTTCTGGCTGTGGCTTACCACCGGCATGGTCACCAAGGAATGGGTCGCCATCCACCGCAAGCACCACGCCAAGTGCGAGACCGAAGAGGACCCGCACAGCCCGCAGACCCGCGGCATCAAGAAGGTTTTCTGGGAAGGCTCCGAACTGTATCGCGCCGAAGCCAAGGTGACCGAGACGCTGGAAAAATACGGCCACGGCACGCCCGACGACTGGATGGAGCGCAATGTCTACAGCC
Source organism: Pseudomonadota bacterium (assembly GCA_021802595.1). Next base: position 974 of record JAJZRT010000052.1, on the reverse strand, counting down.
GCCATTCGGCCAAGGGCATCGTGCTGATGATGGCGATCAACCTCGCCTTGTTCGGCCCCATCGGCCTGACCATCTGGGCCGTGCAGATGGCCTGGATCCCGGTCACCGCCGCCGGCATCATCAACGGCATCGGCCACTACTGGGGCTACCGCAACTTCGCCAGCGAAGATGCCAGCACCAACATTTTCCCGTGGGGCATCCTCATCGGCGGCGAGGAACTGCACAACAACCATCATGCCTACGGCACTTCGGCGCGGCTGTCGAACAAGTGGTACGAGTTCGACATCGGCTGGCTCTACATCAAGCTGATGTCCTACGTGGGCCTGGCGACCATCCGCAAGGTGGCGCCGACGGTGAAATGGCTGCCTGCCAAGCCGCTGTGCGATCTGGATACCCTGCAGGCCGTCATCACCCATCGCTACGACGTAATGACGCGCTTCGTGAAGAGCGTGCGCGCAGACAGCAAGGCCGAGATTGCCAAGCTGAAGGCCGGCGCGAACCTGCCGCAGAACTGGAATTTCGACAGCTTCCGCCGCTGGCTGCACAAGGAGCCGGCTGAGCTGGCCGCGTCCGACAAGGCCGCGCTCGATACCCTGCTGGGCAAGAGCGAGCGCCTGCAAACGGTCTATCGCATGCGCCAGGAGCTCGCCGCCATCTGGGGTCGCTCCACCGCCAGCCGCGAGCAGTTGCTCGATCAACTGCAGGCCTGGTGCAAGCGTGCCGAGGAAAGCGGCATCCAGTCGCTGAAGGATTTCTCGGTGCGCCTGCGCTGCTACGCCTGACAATGTGTGGACGTGTGGCCTTCGGGCCGCACGCAGGCAACAAAAAACCCGCCTGCTGGCGGGTTTTTTGTTGGAGCAAGCCACAATTACTTCAGCTTGGTTTCCTTGTACATCACATGCTTGCGAGCCTTGGGATCGAACTTGCTGATCTCCATCTTCTCGGGCATGGTCTTCTTGTTCTTGGTGGTGGTG
>JAJZRT010000051.1 GCA_021802595.1 Pseudomonadota bacterium | reverse complement strand
TCTGGAACGGGTCGACCGTGTGCTGGAACATCCAGTCGCCCGGGCGCCGGTTGCCGGTCAGCTCGCCATAGAGCGCGGCTGGCGCCGAGGCGGCCAGGCCGAGGTCACGACCGAGCCCAGCACCGGCCTGCTGCACGGCGCTCCAGGCCGAGCGCCCGACCTGGGCCAGCGACTTCACCGCAGACTCGGTGGCCGCCAGGGTGTTCGTGTCGTCGTAGCCCAGGCCCATGTAGCTGGGGTCGCTCAGGAAGCTGGCCGTGGCCGGGCTGTGGGCGGCGATCTGCTCGGCCGGGAACTGCTTCTGGGCGGCCAGCGCCTTGGCCTCCTGGGGCAGGTTCGCGGCCGTCTGGGGCGGCACGCCGATGGCCTGCGCGGTGCGCAGGTTCTGGGCGGCCTGGTCGGGCGACGTGCCGACCACCTGCTGCAGGTTGCTGCGCAGCTGCGCCGGGCTGACGCCGGCGTTCGCGCCGACCTGCTCCCAGTCCGTCGCGCCGTCGTTGCTGGCCGGCTGCGCCGGCGCGGTGTAGTTCGACCCTACCTGTTCCCAGTCAACACCGGCCATCATTGCTCCAGCAGTTTGCTACGCCACAGGTTGAACACCTGGTCATCGCCCAGCGGCTTGCTGCCGGGGTGGGCCTTGGCGTATCCCTGCCGGATTTGAGCCGCCACGTCGGCGGGCATGTCTTCAGGCGTGACCTCGACAGCGCGCTTGTTCGTGGTCGCCGAGCTGAACGGCATCCAGGAATGGTTGTTCACGGTGGCCTGGGCCATGAAGGCGCGGTCGATGGCCCCACGCAGCTCCTTCTCGTCGAACTTGCGCCCGGCGGCCTGCTGCTCGGCGAAGATCGTGTTCCGCAGGTTGCCGATGATCGTGGCCTTCTGCGCCGGGGGCATCGTCTTCAGGTCCGGGTAGAGCGAGGCCAGGCGCAGGCCGACTTCGTTGTTGAACACGGTGTCGTTCATCGCGTTCGGGGACTGGGTGGCGACACCCTTCTGCAGGCCCTGGCGGGCCTCTGCGAAGCGCATCATGGTGCCCTCGCTGAGCTTCGTGCGCAGGGAGTTGAACTGGTCGTCGGTCAGGCCCCGCAGTTGGTCGGGGTGCTCGAGCAGGTTCAGGAAAGTCTGGGGGTCGTCGTGCTTGGCGAAGCCCGATCCGTCGCCGTTCGGCGCGCCGCGGCGCTGCAGCACCTTGCCGTACTCCATGAGCTGGGCGACGGCGCCGGGGGCTTTGAGCTCGATCTCGCTGCGCAGATCCGGCGGCAGGGCCGCGAAGCTGCCGCCGTTCTGGTCGAGCTCGCGCTGGGCGCGCTGGATCACGTCATGCTCGGCCTGGGACTGGTCGCGCACGATCATGCTGTAGCGCGCCTGGGCCTCCTGGCGCACGAGTTGGATCTGCCGGCTGCTGGCGTTGTCGCCCAGCTGGCCGACGGCCTTGTCGACGAAGGCTTCCTCGCTGGGCAGATCGGCGCCCGGCTTGAGCTGGTCGGCGAAGTCCGCCTCGGTCTTCTGCACGGCCGTGATCGCTGCCTTGCCGTCCAGGTCCTGCTGGATCAGGCCGCTGGCGTGCAGCACGCCCTGCGCGTCCATCTCGCCCTTGTGGGCCTGGAAATACTGCGCCGCGAAGGTGCTGTTGCCGTCCTTGATCGCGGCCGAGATCACCCCCTCGTGCAGGCCGGTCAGGGCCTGCGCCTGGGCCTGCTGGACCATCTCCGGGCTCCAGCCCTGCGCCTGGGCGCGCAGGCCGATGGCGTGCTGGATCTGGGCCTGGCTCTGGGCCAGGATCTCCGGGTCGCTGTAGTGCAGGGTGCCGTTGTTCGTGGCGTTGCTGATCGCCGCATTCGCGGTGTTGACCGTGTATTCCTGATGCTGGGCGTCCCAGTAGCGATTCGCGGCCCCGTTGAAGTTGTTGATCAGCGCGCCGGCGCGGGCCTGGAACATCATCTGCTGGCGCGGGTTCAGGCTCGAGGACAGGCTGTTGGCGGCGTCCTGCAGCTTCTGGGTGTAGGACTGAGGCATGCTCAGGCCGCTGTTGTCGGGCTGGAGCGCGGCCTCGCCTTTCAGGCGCATGTAGCCTTGCTCGGGGTCGCTGGTGAGCTGCTGCTGGGTCTGCATCAGCTGGTTCATCGCGCCCGTGACCCGGACGTCGTCGGCCTGCTGCTGCATCTTCATGGCCAGGTCCATGGTCGCCGACCCGGCGGCCGTGGCCTGCTCGGCGCCGAGCGCGCCGGTCTGGACGGCGTTGAAGCCGTCCAGCCGGGGGCCGAACGTGCGCCCGCTCGCGCTGGGCAGCACGGTCGGGTTGTTGGCCAGTGGGACGGGGGCTCCGGTTGCCATGTCTCAGTTCCTCAGTGGGGGATTCCCATGCCGTTGAGCGTCGGGTAGCCGTACTGGTTGGTGCTGTTGATCAGGCCGCTGTTCGTCACCTGGCCGTCCAGCCCGTTCGTGCCAGGCGCGGAGCTGCCCGGCTGATACCAGTAGGGCGCCACGCGCGCGGCCGAGCCCATGAGGCTCGTGAAGCCGGAGCTGAGCGGGCTGATGTTGCTCGCCCCGGCGCGGTCGCCGGCGGCCTGGTTGCTGTAGTCGGTGGCCGCCACCGTGTAGTTCCATGCCTGGCGGTTGGCGTTGTTGGCAATGGTCGCCGCGTCGATGCTGCTCATCAGCTTGGTGCTGGCCAGCACCGCCGAGGCTGAGCCGCTGCCCAGGTCGACGCCGTGCGCGGCAAGATCCGCGCGCTGGGTGCCGTAGAGTGCGCCGTACTTCAGGCCCGACTGGGTCTGCTCGGCGTTTCCGACCTGCTCCTGCTCGCGCGCCTGCTGCTGGCGCACGGCGGCCGTGTATTCGTTGGCCTGGGCCTGGCTGTTCAGGGCGTTCTTTTCAGACTGGGCTTTCTGGTAGGCACCGATGCCCGACATCAGCGCCCCGCCCGCCATCATTGCTTGCGGCATCAGCCACCTCCTACGGAAACTTCGACGGTCGTCGAAACCAGGGTCACGGGCAGCGGATCGGTCTGCTGCACGCAGACCTGACCGTCCGTGTCCCAGCTCGGGGGCACGACGATCTCAACCTCGTCGGTGATCCAGGGCGGCGGCTCACCCCATTGCCCCGAGGGCGTCATGGCGTACTGCACCAGGGAGTTGAAATTCGGCCCGGCGTAGAAGCTGCTGGAGTTGTGGACGCGCAGAAACGCGCGGTTGACGTTTTTGGCGCGCCCATAGCCGCGGTCGTCCCAGGTCACGAAGAAGGCGAACGGCATGCCCTGGAACTGGGCCGTGATCGGCAGGCCGATCTGGCAGATCCCCGCCGGCCAGTTCAGCGTGATCGTGCCGGTGGCGCTGACCACGACCTGCGGGTGCGTGGCGCCGTCGGTCAGCACGTTGACCGTGCGCCCCTCCAGCCAGGTCAGCCCGCTGACGGTCGTGACCTGGATCTGCACCGTGCCGGTCGCGGTTGCGCTGGTCGCCACCGTCACCGTGAAGGTCGTCGAGTTGACCACCGTGACCGTGTAGTTGCCGCTGAGCGCTGCGTTGGAGAAAGACAGCGCCACGCTCTGGCCGGTGGTCAGGTTGTGCGCGGTCGTGGTCGTGCAAGTGACTGTCGCGCCGCTCTGCGAGTAGCTGCCGTTCGGGGCCTGGTAGGTGACCCCGCTGTCGACGAAGAAGGCGGCAGCCTGGGTAGCGAACTGACGCGGCACCAGGCGCTCGACAAAGCGCCGCGTGGCGCCGTTGATCGTGCGGTTGACGATGACGTAGAGGACGTCGTAGCTGCCCTCGATCACGCTGCAGCAGGCCTCGAACTTGTCGCCGTCGGTGTCGTGGTGGTGCCAGGCCGCGACCTGCTGCTCGGGCACGTAGGTCAGGCCCAGCAGCGAGCCCTGGTCGTTGATGCACCAGATGATCGGGTACAGGGCCTTGCAGAAGGCCATGTCGATGACGTTGTAGCCGTCGAACAGGTGCGGTGCCAGCAGGCAAAGGTCGTTGCTGATGTAGCCCTGGGCCTGCCATTGGTAGATGAGCTCGCGCACGCGCCCGCCGCGCGAGGCCGCGTAGACCACCGAGTTGCCGGCGCCCTGCGGCGGCGCATCCCCGGCGCCGATATAGGTGAAGGGCGTGATGCTCAGGTTGCTCGGGGTGATCACGTTGCCCGAGCCGGTGACCTGATACTCGGCGTCGGGCGTGAGGAGGATCAGATCCGTGCGCAGCGGCAGGATGTGCTTGATCGAGTTTTCTTCGCGGCTGGCGACCGTGAACTGGATCGCATCGTCGCTGCGCACCGGGATGCTGTAGTTCAGGTTGTACTCGGTCCCCGAGCGCGTGGTCATCACGGTCTGGGGCGAGTTGTCGGCGCCCCCGAACACTCGGCGCTGCTGGTAGTAGGTGGTCGCTGCCGGGTAGCCGCCGGCGGTCCCCAGCGTGTTGTAGTTGCCGGTCGGTGGCGTCTGCGTGAAGTCCGGGGTGATGTTGTTGTCGGTGAAGTTGCCGGTGCTCCCCGCGACCTGGCCCACGAAGCCGTAGACGCCCCCAGGGCTGATGTTCGCGTAGACGTTCTGCGCGACCGCGCCGGGCGTGGGAGTCCAGGTCAGGCTGTTGGTGTTCCCGGCCAGGGTCAGGTCGTTGGTCAACGACACCGAGCCCGACGGCAAGGATTCCTCGAGCGTGTTCGGCGCCAGGGCCGTGACGACATACTGCCGCGGCAGCGGGTGCGCGTTGGTCGTGACCGGCTCGTTGGCGGTTCCGGCGAGCGCGGTCGGCGCCGCGATGGAGGCACCAAAGGTTGCCGGCGTGAAGGTCCAGTTCGTGGCCCCCAGGCGCTTGAGTTCCATCACCGGGTAGGACGGATGCACGAAGGTCATCACGTCGTTGGACTGCGTGAACTTGATCGCGGCCAAGTCCGCGGCCGCGTAGCTGTTGGCGACCTCGTAGGGCGCGCCGCCGCTGAGCAGCGTTGCGCCCTCGGTGTGGAAGCGGAAATAGCCCGCCCCCAGCTCGATGGCGAAGGTCTGGGTCTGGCTGAACACGAACGGCACCAGGCGCGTGAAGTTGGCGCTGTTCTTGACCTCGTTGACGTAGGCGAAGCCGGTGCGATTCTCCACCGGGCCGTGCGGCAGGACGATCATGTTGCGCGCCAGCGCGCAGGCGTTGCGGACCTTCTGCAGGTCCACGCGGCCGAACATCTCCGGCGTGACCTCGCCGGTGTTGAACCCGCTTGAGAGGACGCGTGTTTTCATCGGTTCACCATCCAGGGCACGCTCTGGACGACCTGCAGACGCCGCTGGTTGGTGTCCGAGCTTTCGGCTTCACCCAGCATGCCGGTGGCCGTGGCCATCATCTGCTGGGCGACGGCGATGCCCTCCTGGCCCTTGATGATCGCCCCGGCCAGGTAGCTGGCCAGCACATAGCTCAGCGTGGCCGTGAACAGCGGGCTGAACTTGTTCGGATCGGTCACCAGGGCCGTGTAGCGCAGGACCGCGTTCTGCTGGTTGGTCAGGATCAGGACGCGGCCTTCGTCGTCGGTCTCGATCTCGAATTCCTGGGGCGTGTAGAGGCCCTGCATCGAGCCGATGCTCTGCGGCCAGTTCATGGCCATCGGGACCTGGGTCGAGTTCTCGTTCGTGATCGTCGGGTCGAGGATCGCGCGGGCGCGGATCATGTCGGTCGGCGCCTGGTAGACGTACTTCCAGGGAGTCGGCACCTGGGTGCCGGGCATGAACGTCGTGGTCGTCACCACCGCACCGCCGCCGCCGACCACGGTCGCATCCACCGGTGAGGACAGCATCGCCGGGTAGGTGCGCTTGGTGGCGAAGTTCCAGTCGTGCATCTCCAGCAGCGCATCGCGCGCCTCGGGGTAGAACTGCGCGCAGCGCTGGGCCTGGGTGCTGTTGTCAGGCGGGTCGATGCTCGTGACCACGGCCGCGTCGCCGATGTGCGACAGGGCCATGTTCGAGATCGTGACTTCGGTGGTCATGCGCGTCCCCCTTGTGAAACGAGGGCCTCGTGGGCCCTCGTCCTTTCAGCCTCGGGCCTGGGTCAGGCCAGCTGCTGGTCCAGCTTCATAATCGCCAGGGCCTCGTTGATCACTTCCTGGCTGGGCTGCGGCTTGACCTCGGATACCACCGCGGCGACGTCGCCGCTGTTGGCCTCGTCGGGCGAGGCGCCGCGCGCGGCCGCGTTGATGCGGGCCGCCGAGATCAGGCTGGCCACCAGAGGCGGTACGCTCGGCACGGCCTTCTTCGCGGCCCCGTCGAGGGGCTTGAGGTTGCGGCCAGGGACGCCGTTGAACTCGATCTCTTCGCCTTCCTTGACGAGCTTGCCGTCGATGAAACTGGGCTCCAGGACGATGTACTTGGCCATGGGTCAAATTCCTTGCGGGAAGTGCCCCGGCGCGAGGCCGGGGCGGTGGATCAGATCACCTGGTAGCCGACCGCGTAGAACTTCAGCGGATCTTCCAGGTCCTTGACCACGTAGGCGCTGAAGGCGCCCCCGGTCATGGTGCCGCCGACCACGTACTTCACGCCGAAGTAGCGGTGGCCCAGCGAGCCGATCTGCGGCGGGATGCGCAGCGCCGTGCGGTAGCCGTTGACCAGGGTCGCCTGGGGGATGGCCTGGGTCTCGTCGAGCACCGTGGCGTTGGTGGTCAGGGTGGCGTCGTCGGCGGCCACGAGCTGGAACTGGACCGTGGCGGAAGTGCCGGCCACGGCCGTGTTGCAGTCGAACTCGACGTACAGCCCCTCGCCTTCGCCGATGTCGCGGGCCTCGGACAGGTCCGCGACGTTGGTGCCGGTCGCGTTGGCGGTGAACGCCTGGGCGCTCGAGAACTCGAGCAGAGCGTCTTGGATCATGGTGCGTTTCCTTTCAGGTTCTGGCCGGCGCTTACACCACGCGCGACTCGGTGTTCAGGAGCTGGTCGACGCGACGCAGCGGCACGCCCTCGAACGAGGTCCAGTTCATCGCCGTGCCGAACTGGTTCAGGCCTTGCTGAACCGACAGGGCGTAGTTGGACTTGTTCAGGGCCGCGATGCGCAGCATGGAGTACACCGTCCGGTTCATGTAGAACGCCGGGCGGCCCATGCCCCAGTGCGGGATGCGGTCCAGGGCGCGGCTCATCAGGTTGATGATCGCCGTCGCCGCGGTGCTCGCCTGGGTGCCGCTCTGGCCGGTCAAATCGCTGACGTTGATGTTGGCGATCCGCACCACGTAGCGCCAGTCCTTGACCACCAGGCCGTTCTTCCACTGGTAGTGGGTCTGCAGCGCCTTGTAGGGGTTGCCGTTGGCGTCGTAGACGGTCAGCTCGCCGTCGTCCTCGTGGATCAGGCCCGCCTTGCTGCCCTTGGGGAAGGTGCAGAAGCAGGTGTTGTCGCCCCAGACCACCAGGTAGATCGAGGTGTTGTTGGTCGAGGTGCCGCCCGCGTCGATGATGTTCTGGGCGTTGCCCGCGCCGCTGATCGCCCCGTACCGGGTCGCCAGGCCGGTGTAGCCGGCGGCGTTGTTCGCCACGTTGCCGTAGATCAGGGTGCCGGCCTGCTCCTGGTTCATCGCCTCGAGGAAGGCCTGGTCTTCGGACAGGCGGAACTCGGCGGTGTTGCCGTTCAGGAGTGCCAGGTCCTTGTCGACGCGGCAGTAGGCTTCCAGCATGCCCACGCCTTCATCGACCTGCGCGGTGGTGGACTTGCTGGACGGCACGCCCATGTTCAGGGCGCGCCAGTAGACCGCCGGCAGGCCGGTGCGAACCGTCACGCGGTGCCCGGTCGGCAGGTTGCCTTCCTTGAAGACGGCGTCTTCCAGGATCTGGTTGGATTGCGACAGCAGCTCGGCGATGACCGGGACCTTGCCGTCGGGATCGAGGCGCTTGGCCCAGTCGGCCAGGGTCAGCGCGCCGGTGGAGAGGGTAGCCATGGTGTGGTTCCTTCAGGGGTGTTTTTCAGTGGTTGGTGCCGTACAGGCGGGCCGCGGCGTTCTGCTGCGGCGTGGCCTCGGCGCCACGGACGAACGTGTCTTCGGAAACGGACTTGCCCACCTTCACGAGAAGGCGGATGACTTCCGGGTGATTGCCCAAGCCGGTGGTGCGCAGCATGTCGCCGAGCTCCTTGCTGCCGTACGCGTCCAGCGCCTTCTTGGCGGTTGCCAGGTTGGCGTCGAAGTTGTCGCCGCCGAACTCCTTGTCGGCGCGCGCGTCCTCGGCCCACTTGGCGAACTGCGTCTCGGCCGCGGTCTGCTGCGCCTTCGCCAACGCCGGGGAGACCTTGTCGAGGATCTTCTGGGCGTTCTCCTGGCTCAGGTTCAGCTCCTTGGCCACTTCGCTGTAGGCGTCGATCACCGAGGGTTCGAATCCCTGGCCTTCGGGGGCCTTGAACTCGTACTTCTCGGGCGCGGTTTGCGCGGAGTCGTCGGGCTTGGCAGCGGCACCTTCCTCGCCAGTTTTCGCCGCAGCCGGATCGGTGGCCTGGGTACTCGTGGCTTGGGCTTGCGCGCTCTGGGCACCGTCGGTCGCCAGCGTGGTGGCCTGGCTGTCGCCCTGCGCACCGGCGGTCGGCGCGGCAGCGGCGTCGCCGGTCGGCGTGCTCGCGGCCGCGGGGGTCTGGCCTTCAGTTCCGGTCATAGTCCTTTGCTTCCTTCAGCATCACTGCGTACACGTCGGGCGCTGCTCGGTTGATGAGATCCAAGATCCGCAGGCCCGCGTTGCGTTGGCCTTCGTTGAAGGCCGTGCTGTGTGGGTCGCTCGTGAAGGACGTCCGAAACACTCCCGCTTGCTCCAGCAGGCGCCAGATGAACCGACGCCCCCGGCGGTTGCTCAGAATCCACTTGAAGTCGGAGGCCTCGAGATTGGCGCGAACCTGCGCGATGTCATTCGCGCGTTCCTGCGCCGCAGTCTGTCCTTCGATGTCCGTGGGGTCATAAGCAGCCATGCGTGGGAATGGTCATGCAGCCCCGACGCGGCTTGTCATCACTTCTGGCCGTAGAGCTTCTGAGCGGCCTGCATGAGCGCCTGCGCCATGGCCTCGGACTGGGTCGCACCCTTGGTGGCCTTCTTGACCATGCTGCCCGGCGACTTGACCTTCTTGGGCTTGTTGCGCGCGGTCTTCACGGCGGCGTTGAGGTATCCGTCAATGGCCATGGTTCAGCTCCTGGTCAGCGGCAGGACGGCGCCGGCCATCCAGCGCACGAGGCCGGCGACGAAGTAGGCCTCGGCCTCGGGGCCTGGCTCGGTTTCGTTCATCGCCTCGCGCACTGCCTGCCAGGCATGAACTGCTTCGTGCGTGAGGGTGTCGATGAGGTCGAGCACTTCACCCTGGGCGTGCTGCGCCGGGTTGATGGTGATGACCACCAGCGCGCGGCCGCCGGCGTCGAAGTACTGCGTCGAGCCGTAGTCGTTGTCAGGCCACGGCTCTGCCTCTGGGCGCTCGGCGGCGAAGCGCTCGTAATCCTCTGGGGTCCAGATGAATGACACCGTGGCGGGCACGATCACCGGCTCGAGGGTCAGCATTTGCGGTTCCGCAGGTAGGTCAGGAAGTCGGCTGCCGCCTCGGTGTCCCAGAAGGGCTTCACGATGTCGGCGCGCACGCGCGAGGCGGGGTTGATCACCAGCGTCACCGCGGCTCCCATGCGCTTCGGCCGGAAGCCGTTCTCCTTGGCGAAGTCGTCGATGATCTTGTAGCCGCTGACGCGGTAGAAGTGATGCACCTGGCCGTCGATGCTGGGCTCGATGCGGGCCTCGTCGACGTGGGTGTGGCCGGCGACCAGGATGTCGTCCCGGTGGCCGAACAGGATCTCGCGCTTCATCCCGTGCGTGTCGCTGTACTGGCTCTTGCCCGGGAAGTCATGGCGCGCGTGGATGCGCAGCTGCAGGCCGCTGGGGAAGTTCAGCGCCATGCGTACGCCGTGGGGCTGCAGGATCTCGTTCTGGCGGACGATGAAGCGCAGCAGGTCCATGCCCTTTTCCCAGCGGTCGTGGTTGCCGCCGACGACGAACAGGTTCGGGCAGAGGTCGAACATCCACTGCGCCAGGCGCAGGCCGTCGTTGAACCGCGTGCTCTGGTTGGCGTAGAGCGCCTTCAGGCGGCCGACCCAGTTGTTGGTCGCGTCGCCCAGGTGGCCGGCGTAGAAGCCTTCCGTGCGGCCGACCGTGGTCAGGTCGGTCTGGATCTGTTGGATGTCGCAGTAGTCGTCGTCGAGGTGTGGATCGCCGACGATCAGCAGACCGATAGGCCGGTCGTCGCGCACGCGCACCGGGATCAGCTTCGCCCAGTCCTCGTGCTTCAGCGCGCGCTCGACGTGGGCGCGCTTGCGCGCGAGCAGCTCCTCGAGAGGCTCGTCGACCGGTGGCGCTGGCTCGACGTGAAGCGTGGGCTCGACGACCAGGCCGCGCTTGCGCAGGCGGCTGAGCCCGCCGCGCAGGGTCGATGCCGAGATGCCCAAGGCTTTGGCTGCGGCGGTGCTGTTGCCGTGCGCGGCCAGCGCGTCGATGAGCTGCTGCTGGCGTTTGGTCGGCATTCAGCCCCCGTAGAGCAGCGTGGCTTTCGGCGTGGCGCTCTCGGGCGCGTCTGCGGCCATGTGCGTGAGAGTCAGGCTGACGGTCACATCGGGGTCGTCCGAGTCGCCGTCGTCGCGGTGGCTCACGCTGTCGACCTTGGCGCTGGCCTCGATCCTGAGCACGGTGCCTGCCTTCACGCCCTGGATGCCCAGCGCCTTGACCTGGGCGTCGCTCAGGTAGATCGTCGGACTGCGGTCGTAGTCGGAATCCGCGGTGGCGCCCCCCGGGGCGTCGTTCGCGTCGTCCTTCACGTTCATGGATACGAGGGCCATGCTCAGCTCCAGGGTGCGAATACGAAGGTCGCCCAGACGAAGCCGAGCGCGAAGATGGGCGCCACCGTGATGGCGCCGAACAGCCAGACCTCGGTGGGCGTCATGTCAGACCCCTTGGGAGTAGCCCGTTAGATTGCTCATCACGTCCTGCAGGGCGTTGCTGTTGCCACCCTGCGTCGGCGCGTTGGCGAGCGTCTGCGCGGTCTGAGCCTGGCTCTGTGCGAGCGCGGCCTGCTGCGCCTGGGCCTGCTGTTGCGCGCGCTGCTTGCGGATCAGCGCGACCTTGTCGCTGGGGACGATCAGCTGCGGGTCGACGCCCAGCATGTCGCTGTACTGGTCGGCCCACTCGTCCTGGTCGAACTTGTCGAGCACGTCGGGCTTGAACTGCGCGATGGTTCCCAGGCTGCCGACGAAGCGGTCGATGCTGTTCGTGGCCACGGCGCGCTGCGCCTGCGCCAGCATGGAGACGAACTCGATCTGCAGGTCCTGGCCATGCAGCTGCGGCGGCGCCGGCGGGACGATGCCGGCCTCGAGCGCGCGCATGAAGGTCATCTCCACCAGCGGGCTGAGCAGCTCATCGTTGAGCCGCTCCAGCACCGGGCCGAGCATCAACAGCTTCTCCTCGTGGCGCTCGGCAACCTCTGTTGCCGTCATGCGCGCGTCCGACTGGTTCGAGAGCATCAGGAACAGGTCGGCGAAGAATGCGCTGTTGATGCGCTGGCGGACGTCCTGTATATCGAGAAGCAGTGCCTGCAAGTCAAGTTGGACCTGGAACAGGTTCCGTGCGGTTGGGGCTTGCGCACCGTCGATATACATGACGCCGCCAGGCATCACGTTGGTCTCCTGGTTCTTGGCGCTCGAGGGCAGCTGCAGCGGTGGCCGCGTCTGGTAGTCGATGCCCTGAGCCTTGCGCAGCTGCTCCTGCTGCAGAGACTTGATGTCGCCGAGGGCTTCCATCCCCGGGCTGTTGCCGTAGATGTCGCCGCCGATCACGTCCCAGCGCGGGCACAGCGCGGGGAAGTACTTGAAGCCGCCCTCGCGCAGGACCTTCTTGTTGTCCTGGCCGAGCTCGAAGTAGACCGAGCGCCAGGGCATGTTCAGGCTGTCCTTGCGCCGCGGGTCGCGGTCAGCGCGCGGTTCGATGGCGTGGACGATCCGCACCCAGGCGTCCAGCGTCCCGGACTCGTACAGATC
>JAJZRT010000050.1 GCA_021802595.1 Pseudomonadota bacterium | reverse complement strand
GCCGAACATCGCCGCATGCCGCGGCAAAAAGGCCTCCGCGCGTCGATGCCGCAGCGCAGCGCGTTTGACAGGTCCGTTGAATCCTGCGCGGTCTCTTCGATGCAGGCGAGCAGCGAAGCTCAAGACCTGGCGTGAGGCCCTGCTGCGCGACATCGGCGGCGCCAAGCCGCCGGGCAAGACGGGCTGGACACGCTGAGCCCAGCCACGATGGACGCCTTTGCCAAGGTCGTGCGCAAGCGCCTGCTCGACCCCGACGGCTGGCCAAAGCACCACTTGCACGGTGGCGACCGAGATCCCCTTCGACGGGCAGGTGATGCCCATGCAAGGCCGCAACGCCGCGCTGCTTGCGACCGCTGCGGGCAAAAAAGTGGGCACCGCTCGGGTGCCCACTTTTTTCATTGGTTGGGGTGGCTGATGGGACTCGAACCCATTTGGCAGGGGCTTTCAGGGGCGCGAAGGGGTGAGGCCCCCTCTGGAGAATGCCTCACTGTGCCCCTACATTCCCATAAAAGTTCCCCAAGAAGTTCCCCCAACTCTAAATCTGAGCGTTTACACGTGGGCCACTCCGGGAAGTGTGATGCATGAGCATCAAACAGTGAAATTTGAGCGTTTACACGTGGACAAGTCCGGGATGGGGGTCTCTATTGCATGACTATCAAGCAAGGCCTGGAAGCCAGGCAATGCATGAGTACCGTGGCATAGCTTTGGATTGCACAATCCATTCGTGGTGTGACGCATCGCTTACGATGGCCCTGCCCAAGCGTCTGCTCGCAGAGCCGACATGGGCGCGTGGCCCGCAATCTCCCGAGGCAGCCCCACTTCGGGGGCCACCTTCATCACAGCGCGTCGTTATGGATCGTCGTCAAGCCGATCATGGGTTCGGATGACCCGCAAATAAGCGGTTCCGCCTTCCAGGGTGAAGCTGGCCTTGTATGCATCGTTGCTGGTCACATGGAGCGACCAGATCGGCACCTTGATGCTTGGGTCGATCATCGACCGGCCCGCTTTCCCCGTCAATTGGTGCAGGTGGAGCTTCGCGGGGGGCGAGTCTAGGTCAACAAGGAACAGTTCGCGCAGTGTCGCGATGACTTCGCGGTGGAGTTGCGGGTCTTTGATCTTCCTCAGGCTGCGCTGGAACGTGTCGTTGCTGGCGTCCACACGGACGATCAAGCGCGGCACTGTCAGCCGCCGATCTTGGCCAGCATGCCTGCCAGTTCATCAGCGCTGCCCGCCACGTAGCCGGCATGGCGCTTGGCGTGCTCGGCAGCGTGCTCGGCCACATCCGCCTGCAGTTCGTCAAAGGCTTCGTAGCATTCGGTCGCGACCGCCGCGAGTCGGCGAGCTTCGACGCTAGCACCTCGCAGGCGGGACGCGGCGTCCATCCGTGCTGCCGTCTCCAGCGCCATCCGCCGCACCTTCAGCATCAACGCCTTCATGTGCTCGAAGTCGTCGAACAGTGCAAGATCCTGATCGAAGGCCTCGGAATCCGTCATTGCGGCCCGAATGAGCGCCCCGTATTCAGCGGTGTCCAAGCGCAGCTTTGCCAGCCGCTCGGCTTGTTCTCGGAACTTTGCCTCGATGAGGCCATGCAGTGAACCCATCAGCCAAGCGCCAAGTCTGCTACGCGGCGCGGCAATCGGATGCACGGCCGCTGCCCGGCGTGCCATCCCACGCATGGTGATTTCAGCTGTGGCAGTGATCGCGCTCATGGTGTTGGAATTCTAGCCCTACGCCATCGCTCCCACCGAAGTGGTCGCGTGTAAACACCCAGATCTGTTTGTCAATGTGATCTGAGGCCAGAAGGGTTGTCCGCCCTTCCTAACACGGAAGGGCGGCGCTGATCTCCTGCGCAGGCAAGGATTGCACAATCCATACGTCATGCATTGCGAGTCGCATCCCATCCCTTACGATGGCCTCGCCCAGAAGACTCAACAAGAAAAATGTGCTCAGCTCATCCGGTGTGCGATCTTGCGATGTGGTCTCGTTGTGACGACAATTCGCGTTAGCGCCAGGCAGGCGCAACCATGCATCCAGTTCAGCAGCTTCCATAGGGCACAAGAGCCCCGCGATTTGGCGCAGTTCATTGGTTTTCACTTCCGGTCGCCTACCCATCGCGGCGAGTGCATAGGCACAACCGGCCGCTTCGCGGGGATAAAAGGCGGCGCCGGCATCGAACCAGTAGCAGAGTGTCGGGGCGCGATCCTGCTACGCCAGGTGCGCGAACAGCGAACCCTCTCACTCATCTTCGTCCGCCCAGTGCTTGCGATCGAACGGCGAGCACTCAAGCGCTTGGTGGCCCGTCAGGGCAAGCACCGCTCGGCCTGACGCCATTCGCCGCATTTGGTGCAACGCTCCTCGCCGTCGATGTGCATCCAATTGGGGTTGTGGCGTGCGGTTGTCGCATGTTCTTGAGGTTGGATTGGTGGCAGCCGACAATCGAAACTTACCGCCCCCCCCAATGGACCGCTTAACGCCCGAACGCCGTAGTTGGTTGATGTCCCGCATCCGGGGCAAGGACACGACCCCGGAACTGGCGGTGCGCTCGCTCGCCCATCGGCTCGGCTACCGCTTCCGGTTGCATGGACAAGGGCTGCCCGGAAAACCCGACCTTGTATTCGCCGGTCGCCGCAAGGTCGTATTCGTGCATGGGTGCTTCTGGCACGGGCACCGCTGCAAACGCGACAAGATGCCGAAATCGCGCGTCGAGTATTGGGTGGCGAAGATTGCCGCGAATCGCGCCCGCGACGCGCGCAACGTCAAGGCGCTGCGTGCGTCCGGATGGCGATGCGCCATCGTCTGGGAATGCGAGGCCAAGGACGCGGTTCGCTTGGGCAAACGGCTAATCCGGTTTCTTGGCTAGCCCAGTCCGCCGATAGGCGGTGCGAAGTCGTAGAAAGCTTCGGACTCGACATGCAGTTGTACCGGCTTCCCTCGTTCTACGAAGGCATATTCGACAACATAGATTCGACTTGGGCCGACCAACTTCACCGCCATTGGAACTACAGCGTCAACCTCGTCTTTGAATGCGAAAATCCCGAAAAGCTCGGCTACTTGGTCTGCGATTTGACCTTTGAGGATGTCGTCGGACTTACCCTTTGCTTCGACGGCCACCAGCACACGAGACTTCACGAGCGAGGCGTCGCGTGCCGCTTTGGCGCTCAGACTGCCCATGAAAAGCGAGTCGATTTCGGCGCTGCGCAGCTTGAGTCCCATTTGCAAATGGATCAAGCTCTCCAAGCCTTTGGTCGAAACTACGCCAAGATGGGTTTCGATGACGCGCAGGCGCACGATCAGTTGCAGCAGAAACGTCTCGTCTTCGCGTGGGAGTCGCCTGACTTCCGGCGGCAGTTCCAGCGTCTGAACGTCGAAGACCGGCGCTGCGCCGGTTGGGCTCGGCCGCACATAGGCCGGAACCTGCTGGTACAAATCTCCGATGGGGTCGCTTCCGGTCGCTGGAACGAACTCGAAGCACGGTCCTTGGCCTTTCGGTGCGCGGCCCTTCTTCGGACCCTTTACGGGCGCGGCGGCCGGAGTGGCAACGGCTTTCTGACCTTTTACTTGGAGGCCGATGTATCCAGCGCGCAGGACGCTCGACGGCCAAGTGTCGCGATAAGCCTGCTCGCGACGAACAATGTCCTTGAAGAAATTGGCGGTGTTGCCCGTGCTCAACGTGCCGCCGCCGATCTCAGTCTTGCGCTCGTTGGCGCGCTCGATAGCCACCCTGACTTCGCCGAGCGTTACCGTCATGCTCGGCGACTGACCCCGGCGCATTTGGAGAGTTCTGAGCGCGAACAACGAGCGGATGATTCGCTTCTTCTGCGACTCTTCGCCGCCCTTGCTGACGGAGGCGCGCGGCCTTGTGGACGCCTTCTTGGGTTTGTTCGCCGTCATGCCGCCGTCCGCGTCTCGCAACCGGCCTCGCCGCGTACGCTGGAGCGAGCCGGCAACACCACCGTGCGCATAAGACGCTGGCGTGTCGCGATAGGGCTCTTCGCGAGCCCGAACATCGCGGCCGCTTCGGACATTTCGAGATTGAGCAGTCGTTCGTCGCCGCGGTCCAGAACTTCCGCCAGCTTGGTCGGCTTATGCCCCATCGCCGCAATCACCGACGACGCGACACTGCGCCCAAGCAGCGGCGGCACGGAATTGCCGATTTCCCGGAAGCCGTGCCACTTGGTCGCGTGGAACCGGAACCAGTCGGGGTACGAGTGCAGCCGGGCCGCTTCGCGCACGGTCACAACGCGCGGTTCGAAGGGGTGGATCGGACGGGGCGACGTGAAGGCGCCTCGCGCGCTGTCCGTGCCGGCGCGCAGCGTGTTGCAAACGCCGTTGGGATCGAGCTTGAGGAATCGGCTGACCGGCTCGGTTTTGCCGTGCTCGGTGCCAAGGAAGCGACTTTGCGACAGTTCGGTATGAACGGTTCTGGCGCTGGACGTCAGCAGGTTCCGGTCGAACTTGCGTTCGTACGAGTAGTCGTCCGGGTCCGCTTCGAGTCCGCGTAGCCGACGCGCGTATAGCGAGCCCTTCTTGAAACGGGCTTTCACGCTATCACCGGTCAGCAATGCTTCGAAATCGTTCGCATTCGGGAGGTCGCCGATGGCGTCCCATACGGTCGCTGCGGGGCGAGCCTGCGGGTATGCCGGCAGTTTCAAACCCTTCCGACAGCCGATCAGGAACAAGCGCTGGCGATCCTGCGGCACGCCGTAGTCGGCCGCGTTGAGCACCCGGTACGGTTCCAGTACGTCGTAGCCGTGGCTCTTGAACGCCTCGATGATTTCCTGCAGAAACTGACGGTGTTTGCCGACCGTCAGGCCGCGCACGTTCTCGAACACGAAGTAGTTGGCCTTGAGTTCGACCACGATCCGCACGAAGTGGTGCACGAGCTGGTTTCTCGGGTCGTCCAGGGCGCGCTTGCCGATCATCGAAAACCCTTGGCACGGGGCGCCGCCGAACACGACGTCGATCATGCGGTTGCCGATGCCCGCCGTCGCGCGAATCTCCGCGCCGCTCACTTCGGTCACGCTCCGACACAGCGTCGCGCAACGCGGGAAGTTGTACTTGTGAACCGCCGCATGGATCGGGTCGATTTCGACGCACGCCGCCACGTCGAAACCCGCCTGCTCGAAGCCCAAGCTCAGTCCGCCCGCGCCCGAAAACAGATCGACCCCGATCGGGCGAGCGTTTGAAGTTTTGGTCATGGTTGCATCCCTTGAATTTCGTTCGATTCGTTTGTCGGCGGCAGCGAACACGTCGTCGCAGTGCTCTCCACCGCGAGATCCGCCGTCCCACAGACGAATTCGACGAGCGTGCGGTCGCCTCGCAGATCCAATACGACAAAGCGCTCGGACTTCTCGTTTTCCTTTTCCGGTGCGGCGGAGCACACCACGTCGCCTACTTGCATGCGCGTCTCCGCATCAATGGGATCGGGTTTCCGATCCGCCTTGCCCGAATAGATCCAGATCCCGCTCCCGGTCGCCCCCGAAGCGTCCGCTCTTGCCCGCTCCACGCGGCTTCTTCGGCGCGATGTCGATGCGTGACAGCACGTCCTTGTAGTCAATCCCCCGATCCGCCATTTCGCCCAGCAACGCCGCGATCACCGCAAGGTGGGACGGCACCTCGCCCTGCTTGGCGTAGTTGGAAAGCGAGATGCGATTCATGCGGATCAGTTCGGCGAAAGCCTTGATCGTAAGACCGGCCTTGCCGACATGCCGCTGGAATTCAACGTAGGTCATGGAACTAATCATAGCAGTGTGATGGTAGATCATTCACCAATGAATCGCAAGCACAAATCAATGTTGTTTAGACATTGTGTTATGACGTTTCAAGCATAAAACGTCATAACACAATGTCTAAACTAAAGATCATATATTTATGACGCTCAGCCATGAAAAAGACCGGCCAACACTTCCTTCTCTCCGCCCAAGCCCGCACGCTGCGGCTGCGGCGGATCTTTGCGATGAGCGATGAGGAAGCGTTCGATCTGTTCAAGGAGAGCCGTTGGGGCAACGGCGATCCGGTCTCCCGTGCAGCGGCGTGATCGCCCGTCACTACTTCATCGCGACGCGCCGGCAGTGGCGCTGCAAGGCGTGCCACCACACGTTCTCGGTGACGTCCGGCACGATCTTCGCCAGCCACAAGCTGCCGCTGCGCGTATATCTCGGCGCACTGGCGACCTACTGCAACGCGGTCAAGGGCATCTCGGCTTTGCAGATGGCCCGCGATCTGGACGTGCAGTACAAGACCTCCTTCGTGCTGGCGCACAAGATCCGCGAATCGCTGATGGCTCAGCGCGATAACTCGCCGTTGGACGGCGAAGTGGAAATGGACGGGGCGTACGTCAACGGCCATGTGCGGCCGAAGAACAAGAAGGCGGATCGGGTGGATCGCAGCGCAGCTCGGCGATTTGCTTCTCGTAATTGAGGATGTGTACGGCGACTTCAGACCGCTTGGCGGCCAGACCGGAAATGACATGCGACTCGGCCACGATGGGCTCCCGTTTCGAGTGAAGATCGGGAGATTCTGGCTTACCCGTTCAGGCTGAGTCTTGTACGGTTGCTACATAATTCCGCAAATCTGAGCGTTTACACGTGGACAAGTCCGGGTGGCGGGGTTCGCTACATGACCATCAGAACAACGCCCGAAAGCTGGGCAATGCATAAGTCACCGTGGCGTCGCTTTGGATTGCACAATCCAACGCGACCACGATCCGCAGTGTGACAAGTAGCACCTGAAACCGCCTAGATTCTGACAAAATCGCCTCTATGCGGCACATTTCAAGGCTCGGCTGAGACCACACCTTGTCAGGCCAATGCCCTTGTCAGGCCCATGCACCGGATCGACATCGGTCCCATCCTCACACTGGCTGGGCGTGGCGAGAAATGCCCCCGTCCAGCTATACGATGGCATCGTGACACCACGACAAGCGTATCTACAATCCAACAAAGAACTCACCGGCAGCCCACCGATCCTTGACGAATGCGCCGAGACATACCATAGTTGGTATCATCCTTTGATTCGAGTCCACAACGACGCCACGAACGACTTGGTACAGATACGGGCTGATGATTCCGTCGGATTCGCTCGTCTTGTCGCTTTCATTCAGCAACTTCGCGCTGATCCTGCGTTGGTGGACAAGTTGCTGGATCATGGACATGGCAGTGATCGCACGGGAGCAATCTCTGTCATGAAATGGATTGGCGTTCAAAAAGTCGAACGACTCCCTGTTTGGCGCGTCAAGTCTTGGGATTTGGAGCGCCAAGGCCTGAAATATCGTTTGATTTATTGCTACAACTGGCCCGACCAAAGCTACAACATCATGGCCATCGTGCCGAGAAATGCCATTGATTATGACGACCCAACTCATCCGATCCGACGACGCGTTACCCAGCGTATCAGAGAAGAATTCCCCGGCGCATAATTCAGTCGCACTCATCGTGGATGCGGGCGGCGCAATTCGCTGGCTCAATCGCCCTGAATCGTCATCTCCCGCCAATGCGGGGTCGTGCCAGATTTATCGCATCGAAGCGCTACAGGCCCCAGAAGCGAGCCGAAAGTCATTTTCGGCATTCGATCAGTTGCTCGAAGAACTTGAACAAAACGCAGATTCAGCCCCCCAGTTGCAGGAGGGGCGAAAGTGGGTTGCAGAAAACTTCTATCAAGATCGTCCAACGCTAGCGTCGCTTCGATTGGCGGCTGGATTGTCGCAGCGTCAGCTCGGCGAAAAATGTGGGTGGGAGCAACCTCACGTCTCGCGATATGAGTCTGGCAAGCACGAGCCCACTTTGACTG
Source organism: Pseudomonadota bacterium (assembly GCA_021802595.1). The sequence continues at coordinate 4,231 of JAJZRT010000050.1, read as the reverse complement.
TCGCAATGACTCTCGCCGAAGCCCTCGGCGTTGGGCTGGATAGATTTGCCGAGGCGTGGTCGAACACGCGGCAATCATTGCAGGACGGAGCCAAGAAATGACCGATCGTTACGTTCACGCAATTTGGTGTGACGACATTCGCCTAGAGGTTGGCAACAAGCCTTCCTTCATGGGCGTTTTTACGGGAGGCATTTTGCTTCCGGCCTTACCGACCGTTCTACCCAGGTTGGCCGTCTATATTTGGCTCAATACACCAGTCGAGCGGCCGTTCAAGAGTCTGCGCATCCGCATCACTCGTGATGACGGGTTTCTCTTAATGGAGGCTCGGCCGGAGCCACCACCGGCCCAATCAGACGTTGCACAGCACTCCCGGCCAGATTCGACTCGACAAGTTGCCATGGCTGGCTTTTCGCTCGGTGGCGTCGAGGTGCCTGTTGGGTGCAAATATTTCAGTATTTTTGTGGAGACGGAATCGGAAACGCTTGAAGGGCCAAAATTGCGCATCGATGTCAACCCGCAGGGGTTTGCTGAAGCATTCCGTGGCATCGTTGGGGGTGCCGCTCCAAATGCAGAGTCTCCGCATAACGAGTCGGCGCAAGGTTAAAGGAGCTAGACCGATGCCTTTCAAGGTCAAAGCTCCGAACGCAACCACGCGCAAAGCGATGACAGAACTTGAGTCCGGTCGAGGCAAGCGCTTCGCCCACGTGGACAACCTGATGGAAGACTTGCGGGTCTTCGCAAAATTGTGTGGATAAGAGAGAAAGCGAACTCGACCGTCGTCAACCCGAATTTGTCGGTGAGGCTCAGATACCCCCGACCTAGTGCATACAGTTTTCCCAATGCTACTGAAAACTGTAGCATGTAGGTCATTGATTTTGCTTGTCATATCTAGGCATCCAGGCGCCCCAGCTCTGCGGGCTGAAGGACGCTCCGACCCTGGCGGCTACCCCTGCCGAACAGCATCACCCACAAAGATTTGCGGAGACCCAGACTTGCATGCTGGCGATGCCCTTACGGCCCTGGGTTGCTAGATCGGTCTGTCTAATGAGGACTTCGCGGCGTTTAAACAGAACAGGAACTAGGCACCAGCCAACGCAACGAGGTTTGAATAATAACCCTGGAGAAGCCATTATTTTCTTATTTACCATTTCCAACCGCTTTCATCCCCTTCCGGATATGCGCAAAATTACCAATAACGCCACGATTCTGGCACTGTTGCACGCATTTACTGGTCCAAGGAGGCAAGGCACTAGCCGGTGTAGCTGGAATTTGGTAAGGATCTGCAGTGATTGAACGTTCCCAATCACTGAGAGCTTTTGTGGTGTCGTTTTGACAAGTTTGAGCGCATCCAGTTGAAGCAAAGACACTTATTTCCGCGCCTTCAACCGAGGTCGGGATATGGTATTTTATTATTAAATAAATAACGAATAAAAAAGAAAAAAACAGGGAAGTGCCAATTATTTTATTAGTCGAAAAAACTCTCACAATAAACAGAAAAATTCGAGCGAGATATTTCATATATTAATTCTTGGGGCGGTGCGCAGAAGACTCAGTTGTTCTCTCCTAACTCCCTGGCATCATCAGATTGCGGCCTAGAAGGAATCGGTGAAGCTGCAGTCGACTGTGTGTCTTCAACTGTGATGCTCATAAGTGTGCCAGCCTGCGATCCAGGATTATTCTGACGATGCAACACTGCGTTGAGTTGCAGGAGATACTGGGACTCTCTATTCGCACCGTTTAAAGCTTGCAGCATCGCCCCCGGTGAAATACCCACAAGGTGTAGGTACAATACACGTAGGAAGAGCCGCATGCGCACACTCGCACGATGCATTTCAATGCCGTGGAGGATGGTTGGACCGACTTCACCATCCCAATGGGTGTACTGATTTCGCGTGTCCACCCATGCGCCCGGGATCTCAGGCTTACCGCCCATGAGCAGGGACATCACGCTAGGCTCGATCCGGGCGGCAAGCTCTCGCAATCGCGTCCTCAGCGACTTCTCGTTTCCGTACCGAACTCGCGATTTCAGGGCATCACGCAAGCCAGTCGGCGCAGAGCTGGGTATGGCGCTGGTCAGAGCCGTCTTATAGGGCTCATATGCCTCCTCTGGCAGATACAACCCATCCATTGTTGCCCTGTGAAATCCTTCCAAGGCCTGCATGAGTGTTGCGAACTCAACATGCAGCCACAAGTCACTTGAGGAAAGGACTCCCCGCGCAAGTTGACTGACCTGATCTACATCTCGATAGGCGTCGAACCAACGATTGAGCAGGACGCAAAGCTCACACCCCGTCGCCGGCCGAGTTAGAAAAAAATGAAAAGGGTTGTCTAGATCGCAAGTCTTATCGTCGGAAAGTGAAACCAGCACCTGAAGATCCATGCCGTCGCCGGTCTTCGCGTGAAGACGATCCGACCCCATGGGGGCTCCAGCGACCAACGTCAGTAGCGTCGACACTTTGCCAAACTGTTCCAGAAGCCAATCCAACGAGGTCGGTGTCGGCGATGTGATTCTGAGCCAAGCCGAAGTATCGACTCGGATTTTTCCAGTGTCCCATTTATGGGAGGTACCAACCTCGAAGCTCACCGTCAAAGGCTCCGCGTTGATGTGAACCTGTTCGCTTGGCGGGGGGGCAACCCTATAGACGATAGTGGCCGGTGTCCCGGTCTGCTCCGCCGCATACTCTGCGGCGACGCTTTCACGTCCGAGCCACAGATCAAGGCCGGGTACCCGCACGCGCAGCTCGCCGTACTGTGTGGTCTCGTCAACGTGGGCGCCAACTGCCACCCAACTTGACCGTACCGTTTCTCTCTCACGAAGGCCCGCCAACCCGAAGTTGAATCCTGCCGGGATCGAGAGCCCATCAAGAATGCTCACATGTTCACTGCGAGTGCTAATGCCGTGGATTGCTGGGTAGCGGCGTTCCTGCAGTGCTAATACAGAGCCACGCGTTTGTGTCAACGGACTGAATAGTTCAAGCGTCGCGTCGCGATTTTTCCAAGTTAGAACGCCAGGCTTCCTGATAGGCGGCGAGCCGCCTTCCTTGGACGGTAGCCACCACTCACCATTGAATTCGATCGTCTCATTCAGTGGAAAATTCATTGATGAACCCTTGGTCGAAAAGCAAGACACAATTATCGGAGCAAGGTCGCAACGCCACGGAGAACGAGATGCCCCGATGCATGTACTGCAGCAAAGAGATCGAAGAGTCGACGTCTAGTATCGAGCACGTAATCCCACAGTTCCTCGGCGGAGCATACGCCCCGGACCAATTCAAAACCCGTCTGGTTTGTCGACGCTGCAATAACAATCTCGGTCTCTTCGTTGACGCTGCCTTCGGAAAGGACTGGATTGTTAGCAACAACCTCGCCCATCTTGCGAGGGAGGCGTACCGGTGCGAAGGGGAAACTTCGACGTCAGGTGTTCCGCTCATCTGCATGGGGATTTCTGACCTTTCGCCACCGGACATGAAGGAGGGCGAGGTATGTGAATCATGGCTAGGTCCAAATGGCGAGCAGGTCTACCTCATCCGGCCGTCTGATGAGCAGCTCTACTGGTACTCGGGCGGAAACCCTATCACCGCAAAACAGCAAGTCAGCAGAGCGTACTTCCAGTTCTCGGAGAACAGCCACAGAAACCCTCGCTTAGCTTGGTTCTCGTTCCGTGACGCCTTTGAGGACAGAAAGGTTAGAAAGATCATGGTCACACAGGTTGATGGTGCTGACCCGGCCTCGATCGGGTTCGTAGAACCTGACGGAATCGACCGCAAGCGCGCAACGTATTTTCAACAGGCATGCTCAGAAAGTACGTGCCGCAAGAACAACATTCCGTTATCCGTCCACTTTGACCACCGATTCTTGGGCAAGCTAGCCCTCGGGGTCGCTGCCGCAGTCTTCGGAGAGTCAATCCTCGAAACCGCCTACAGCCGGGAACTTCGCAATCTGCTCTGGTACAGGGGTGACGGCTGCGATGGAAATGCTCCTGCAGTTTTTGGTGCAACTGCATACACAAAGCAATTCGACACACAGTTCTTGCAGTTCACCGGACTCGTCGATGCTGTTGTAGTCACGCTAGCCCCAATCGGAGATGGCATCGCTCTAACTCTCAATATCGGAACCAAACAGGTCTGGGTCGTCAAATGCGCAGATTTCCGCGAACTGGATGACCAGCAACGAGCTGCTGTTACACATGGGTGCGTTCTTGTACTGTCAAAAGCGCAGAAGCGATCGATGC
>JAJZRT010000049.1 GCA_021802595.1 Pseudomonadota bacterium | reverse complement strand
AGCCTGCGCACGCCAGCCCTGCTCGCCGGCCGCCTCGGTTCGCGCCTCATCGAAAAAATCATCTTCACCAACAGCTATCACATGCTGACCCTGGACAACGACCGGGAGGGCGTTGCCCAGGCCTGCGTCGAATTCGTCGGCAGGCTGGAGCGGCAACAACCCGCCGCTGCCGCCATCCGCCAGGCCTGATCAACCCGAAACGTCAAAGGAAATCACGATGGATACCCGCCAGACCCTCGCCAACATCGCTGTCAAGGAGTTCCACTGCGACCCGGAAAAAATCAGCGAAGACGCGACGATCAAGGATCTCGGGATCGACTCCCTCGGGCTACTGGAATTCATTTTCCGCATCGAGGAAGTCTTCGCCATCCGCATCGGCAATGAGGATGCCGAGAAGCTCACGACCCTCGGCGACATCGCCAGGCTGGTCGATCGGCTCCGCGCCCTGGAATCGGCATGAACCTGCACGAACGGGTCGTCGTCACGGGACTGGGCGCCGTATCGGCCCTGGGCCTGGGAGCCGGCCCCCTGTTTGCCGGCGCACTCGCCGGACGTTCCGGAATCCGCCCCTGGGCGGCGGGAGACTGTACCTGGGTTGCCGCCCCGGTTGCCGGCGAACTGGGCATTACCGTGCTCGCCCTGGCGCGCGGCGTATGTCCCCCGACCGCGCACCTGGAGGACGCCGACGTGGAAGGCATCAACCTGGTTTCCGGAACGCCGCGCAGCGGCCCGGTGCAGGCGGCGCTCTCCAATACCTTCGCCTTCGGCGGCAGCAATGTTTCGCTCGCCGTGCGGCAATATCGGGCAGCGGGCTGACATGCGCATCCTGCTGGTCGAAGACGATCCGATGGTGGCCGACGGGATCCGCGAAGGCCTGGAAAAGGCAGGGTTTTCGGTGGACCACGCAACGGCGGCCGAGCCGGCCGAGTCTGCACTCGTTCTGACCCATTACGATCTGGCGGTCATCGATATCGGCCTGCCGCGCATGGATGGCCACGAGCTGATCCGCCGCCTGCGGCGCCGCGGCATTGCAGTGCCCATCCTCATCCTCACGGCCCGCGACGGGCTGGATGACCGGGTGATCGGGCTCGACCTCGGCGCCGACGACTACATGGTCAAGCCCTTCCACCTGCCGGAACTGCTGGCCCGGCTGCGGGCCCTGATCCGCCGCAGCCGCTCGGCCGCCACATCCGAACTGGGCGCGGGTTCGGTCCACCTCGATCTGGCCCGAAGAACCGCCATTGCCTGCGGTGTCCCGCTCGAACTCACCGGCCGCGAGTGGGAAATCCTGCAGCAACTGATGCTCGCCTCCCCCCACGTCGTCGCCAAGCGGAAGATGGTGGAAAGCCTCAGCGAATGGGACAACGAGCTGACCCCCAATGCGATCGAAATCTACATTTCCCGCCTGCGCAACAAGCTGCAGGGCAGCGGCGTGGAAATCCGCACGATCCGCGGCATCGGCTATCGCCTCGATGAAACCGGACCGGCCTGAGCGGCCGCAGGGAACCCTGCGCAGGCGGCTGCTGATCTTCCTGCTGGCCCCGCTGGCGGCGCTGCTTCTCGTCAGCCTGGCGACGGACTATCGCATCGCCTTCGATCCGGCCGACTCGGCTTACGACCACGCGCTCGCCGACGATGCGGTCGCCCTGGCCGGGCGGGTTCACGTCCGGGGCGCCGCAGTCGAAGTGGACCTCCCCGCTGCCGCCGAGGCGGTCCTGCGCAGCAATGGCAGGGACCAGGAATTTCTCGCGGTGATCGGGCCGGGCGGCCGGCTGCTGGCCGGCGACGCGGACCTGCAGCCCGGTCCCGCAACCGCGGGCCGTCCGCCGGCCCTGTCGAACGGAATCCTGCGCGGCAAGCTGGTCCGCAAGGCGAGCTATCGCCTCGAAACGTCAGGCGGGCCGGTCACCGTCGTCGTCGCCGAAACGACCCGGAAACGCGAGCGCACCGGATCCAAGATTCTGGCCGCCATGATCGTTCCCAATGTGCTGCTCATCCTTGCCACCCTGGGGCTGGTCTACATCGGCGTGCGCAGCGGTCTGGCGCCCCTGGCCCACCTCGGCGAGGAAATCCGCCGCCGCTCCCCGCACGACCTCAGCCCCTTGCCCAAGGGGGACGTGCCGGGCGAGGTGGAGCCCCTGGTCAAGGCCTTGACGACCCTGATCGACGACCTGCGCGGGGCGGCCACCGCCCAGCAGGCCTTCCTCGCCAATGCCGCCCACCAGCTCAAGACGCCCCTCGCCGTCCTGCAGACCCAGCTCGAACTGGCAGCGACGGAAATTCCCCCGGAATGCCGCCACCGGGTGGTGAACCTGCGCGATGCCACCCAGCGCCTCGGCCACCTCACCCACCAGTTGCTTGCCCTGGCCCGCTCCGGACCGGACGCCGATATCGCCCACGAGCGACGCCCCGTGGACCTCGCCCAACTGCTGCAGGAGAACGCTTCCGTCTGGTATGACCGCGCCCTGGCCCGCGACATCGATCTCGGCTTCGAACCGGAACCGGCGGTGGTCGAGGGCGCCGAATGGCTGCTGCGGGAACTGCTGGCCAACCTCATCGACAACGCCTTGAAATACACCCCGCCGGGCGGACGGGTCACCGCCCGCAGCGGCCCTGCCGACGACGGGCGCCCCTTCATCGAGGTCGAGGACAACGGTCCCGGCATACCCGAAGCCGAGCACACGCGCATCTTCGACCGCTTCTACCGCGGCGCAGAGTCGCCCGGCTCGGGAACCGGCCTTGGCCTGGCCATCGTCAAGGAAGTGGCGGATCGCCACGACGCCACCATCGATCTTGCCGATGCCAGCCCGGCGGGCGGCACGCGCATCCGCGTGACTTTCCTGCCCGGCACCTGATTCCGTCCCGGCGCGCCAGGGCGCCACGCCGCGACACTGCATCGCTTCGTATCCTGTCAGGGTCGCGACAGGTGGTTCCCCCTATCTTGCGGGGATGCGACTGAAATCCTACTTCCCGTGCTTCGCCCTCGCCTTCTGCCTGTCCGGCCCCCTGGCCGCAGCCGGCTTGCCGGATCCCGGCCAGCTGCGCCTTGCCGATGTCGAGCGACTGCTCGGGGAACGCAACCGTGCCGTGACCGCTTCCCGGCGCGCGGCGACGGCGGCCGAGGCGGCGGTCACGATGGCGGCCGGACGTCCCAATCCGACCGTCTCCCTGAACAGCAGCGGGATCAACGCCCGGTACCCCGGCGACAACGGCTATCTGGATACGATCCTGCGCATCGACCAGCCGATCGAACGCGGCGGCAAGCGGGACCTGCGTCTCGGCGTCGCCCGGGCCCTGCTCGATGCCAGCCGTTCCGACGTGTCCGACAGCCTGCGCCAGCAACGGATGCTGGCACGGGACGCCTACTTCGACCTCAAGGCGGCCGAGGACAGGGCCCGCCTGAGCGTCGATTCGGCTCGCCTCGCCCATGATGTCCTGAGCAAGGCGGAATTGCGGCTGAAGGCCGGCGACCTGGCGCCGGCCGACGTCGAGCGCATTCGCACCGACACGCTGCGTGCCGACAGCGACGCCAGCCAGGCCGAAGTCGACCGCCAGCGCGCGCGCCTCGCGCTCGCCCAGCTGCTGGCCATGGAATCCGAGGCCGCGCGGCTGGCCACCGCGGATCCCTGGCCGTCACTCGGCCCGCTGCCGTCCATCCAGCCTGACCTGGACGCACGCCCTGACGTCGCCGCTGCCCGCCAGCGCCTGGAGGCGGCAGAGCAAGCCGTCGGCCTGGCCAAGTCCCAGCAGGTGCGGGATGTCACCGTCGGGGCGCAGTTCGAACGCAACAACCAGGCCCCCGGCAGCAACCTGGTTGGCGTCGGCGTCAGTGTCCCGCTGTTCACCGGCTACGATTTTCGCGGCGAGCTCCGCCAGGCCTACGTCGCACGCGATTCCGCGCAGGATGAACTGGATCGCGTCAAGGCCGCGGCCGCGGCCGATTTCAGCCAGTCCACCTTCGAAGCCGAGCGCCTGGGCGAACGCGCCCGCCGCCTGCGCGACGAGGCCTTGCCGGCAGCCCGCAAGGCCAGCGCCGCTGTCCAGTTCGCCTTCAGCCAGGGTGCCGTCTCGGCGCTCGATGTCATCGATGCCCGGCGCAGTCTCCATGCCGTCGAGATCGACACGGCCAATGCGCTTGCCGACGCGGCCAAGGCCCGCGCTGCCTGGGCCGCCGCCACCAACCTCCAGGAATTGCCATGACCCGACTTCCTTCCAGCCCGCTCATCTGGCGCCTGGCCCCGCTCGTGCTCGCCGCCCTTCTCGGCATCGGAGGGCTCGTCGCCTGGCGCGTCGAACATGCCGCACCCCCTGTTCCCCCGGGCAAGGACACTCCCAGGGCACCTGCCAACCGGGTGATCCTGCCCCAGGATGCATCGCAGCTGGCTTTTCTCAAACTGGAAGCGGCGAGTCTGGCGCCCATGCCCGCCAGCGATCCGATGAACGCCAGCCTGGCCCTGGCCGAGGACCGGACGGCGCGGATCTTTGCGCCTGTCGCGGGACGCATCGTTGCCCTGAAAGCGGCCCCCGGCGATACGGTCACCTCCGGCGCGCCTCTGGCAGTCATCGACGCACCGGATTTCGGCCAGGCCATCGCCGACCTGCGCAAGGCGCAAGCCGATGCCTCGCTGAAGAAAAAGGCCCTGGCGCGGGCGCAGACGCTGTTCGACGGCGGAGCCCTGGCGCGCCGCGACCTGGAGGCCGCCGGGGCCGATGCCCGCGCCGCCAATGCCGAAGTGGAACGTGCCAGCCTGCGTCTCGCCAATCTCGCTCCGCCAGGCAGCCACATCGAAGGCCAGCGCCTGGTCCTGCGTGCGCCCCTCGGCGGTACCGTCGTCGACCGGCAGGCCAACCCCGGCACCGAGGTGCGTCCGGATGCAACCACCCCGCTGTTCATCGTCTCCGACCTGCGCCGCCTGTGGCTCAGGATCGACCTGCCGGAGAAGGATGCCGCCCAGGCCAGGCCGGGTGCCACGGTGAATTTCAGCGTGGAAGCCTACCCCGGCGAAAACTTTTCCGCCCGCATCGAACAGGTCGGCGCCATGGTCGACACGACCACCCGGCGCATTCCGGTCCGGGCCGACGTGGATAACGCAAACGGTCGCCTCAAGGCGGAGATGTTCGCCCGCGCCACCCTCAACCAGCCGAAGGCGGACACCGCCATTCGCCTGCCGGTGGGCGCCCTGCTGACGGATGGCCTGACGACCCGCCTGTTCGTCCAGGTCGGCCCGCGGGAATTCGAGCGGCGCCGGGCAGGCATCGCCCGCCAGGATGCCGAGTTCGCCTATCTGACGCCCGGATCAGGCATCAAGCCCGGCGACAAGGTGGTGGTGCGGGGCGCCCTGCTGCTCGCCTCCGAACTGGCGCAGGGAGATTAAGGTGCTTGGTCGTCTTGCAATTTTCGTCATCCGCCAGCGCCTCTTCATCCTGGTGATGGCGGCGGCGCTCGCGGTGGTCGGCGTTCGCGCCTTGCTTGACCTGCCGGTGGAGGCCTTCCCCGACGTCCAGGACATCCAGGTACAGGTGGTGACCCAGTATCCCGGCCAGTCGCCGGAGGACGTCGAGCGCACCATCAGCATTCCCATCGAACGGGAGATGAGCGGCGTGCCACGGGCAACCCAGGTGCGTTCGGTGTCGATCACCGGCCTGTCGGTGGTGACCCTGACCTTCGACGACGGCACCAACGATTATTTCGCCCGCAACCAGGTGCTGGAAAAGCTGCAGAACGTCAGCCTGCCTCCCGGCGTCCAGCCGCAGCTGGCACCGCTGTCGACCGCCGTCGGCGAAATCTATCGCTACGTGCTGCAGGCGCCGCCCGGCATGCCGGCCCGCGAAGTACGGGCCCTGCAGGACTGGGTGGTGCGCCCGGCCCTGCGCCGGGTATCCGGCGTTGCCGACGTCAACAGCTTCGGCGGCGCGATCAAGGAATATCAGGTACGGCTCGACCCCAACGCCATGGCCCGCTATGGCGTCAGTCTGGACCAGGTTTCGCAGGCGCTCGCCAATGGCAACCAGAATGCCTCCGGCGGCCTCATGCAGCGAGGCGACGAAACGCTGGTCGTCCGCGCCCTCGGCATCTTCTCGCGGATCGAGGACATCCGGGCCGCCGTCGTCAGCGCCCGGAACGGCAAGACCGTGACGGTCGGCGACGTGGCGTCCGTCGAAGTCGGCGATCGCCCCCTCTCGGGCATCGTCGCGTACAACGGCCAGGATTCGGTGGTCGAAGGGATCGCCCTCATGACCCGGGGCAGCGACCCCTCGAAAGTGGTGGCCGACCTGCTGGCGCGGGTCGACGAACTCAACCACGGCCAGTTGCCCAAGGGCGTCAGCATCAAACCCATCTATCAGCGCACCGACCTGGTACGCCATACCGTCCACACGGTGGGCGAAAACCTGCTGACCGGTGCCCTGCTGGTGGTATCGGTGCTGGTGATTTTCCTGCGCGAATGGCGGGCCGCCCTGGTGGTGGCCGCGATCATCCCGCTGACCCTGCTGTTCGCCTTCACCCTCATGGACCTGAAAGGGGTGCCGGCCAACCTCATTTCACTCGGCACCGTGGACTTCGGCATCATCATCGACAGCGCGGTGGTGCTGGTGGAGGCGCTCATGGTCCGGCTCGCGCTGCATCATGTGGATGCCGGCGGCGAGTCGCCGATCGGCCGCCGTTTCGATGCACTGCGCTGGGTCACGGCGGACCTGGCCAAGCCCATCCTGTTTTCCAAGGCCATCATCATCCTGGCCTTCCTCCCCATCTTTACCTTCCAGCGGGTGGAAGGACGGATTTTCTCGCCGGTGGCCCTGATCCTGTCCTTTTCCCTGCTGGGCGCCGTGCTGCTCACCCTCACCCTGGTTCCAGCGCTGTTGTCGGTCGTGCTCGGCTGGCGCGACCTCGCGGAAAAACATATCGACTGGCTGGTCCGCCTGCAACGTGGCTATCGCCGCCTGCTCGGCCGGATCCGGCGCCACCCGCGCATCGCATTCGGCCTCGCCGGCGCCCTCGTCGTCCTGGCATTTTCCCTGGTGCCGCTGCTCGGCAGCGAATTCCTCCCGCAACTGGACGAAGGCAACCTGTGGCTGACCATCACCCTGCCGCCCGGCTCGTCGCTCCAACACACCAAGGACGTGGAACGCGTGGTGCGCACCACGCTGCGCGGCTATCCGGAAGTGAAGATGGTCGTTTCCCAGGTGGGGCGTCCCGACGACGGCACCGACCCCAAGGGCCCGAACAACATGGAGATCCTCGCCGACCTGCAGCCGCGCGACACCTGGCGTTTCCCCGACAAGGACGCGCTGGTGGCCGACATGGAGAAGAAGCTCGCGGTCATCCCGGGCCTGCCCACCAACTTCTCCCAGGTCATCCAGGACAACGTCGAGGAAGCCCTGTCCGGCGTCAAGGGCGAGATCGCCATCAAGGTCTTCGGTCCCGATCTCGATATCCTGCAGGACAAGGCCGAACAGATCGCGTCCATCCTGCGCGGCATCCACGGCAGTCGCGACGTCGCCGCCATCCTGCCGGGCGGCCAGCCCGAGGTGGCGGTGGTGCCCGATCGCATCAAGCTCGCCCGCCTGGGGCTGTCCATGGCCGATCTCGACAATGCGGTGCAGACCGCCCTGGGCGGCAACGCCGTCGGTGGTTTCTACGAGGGCGAACGCCGCTTCGATCTCACGGTCCGCTTTGCCCGACCTTATCGCAACTCGGTGGAAGACGTCGGCGCGGTCCCCATCGCGCTGCCCGGCCATGCCGGTACCGTGCGCATCGCCGATGTCGCCGCGGTGGAGGTGCGCGAAGGCGCCTCGCGGATTTCCCGCGAGGCCGGGGGACGCAACGTCGCGGTCAAGGCCAACCTGCTGGACCGTGACCAGGGCAGCTTCGTCGCGGAGGCCATGGACAAGGTGGCGAAGGAGGTCGCACTGCCGCCCGGCTACCGCATCGTCTGGGGCGGACAATTCGAGAACCAGCAGCGCGCCATGAAGCGCCTCGCGGTCATCGTGCCGGCCTCGCTGCTGGGGATTTTCGCCCTGCTCTTCTGGGCTTTCCGCTCCATGCGCCTGGCGGGCCTGATCCTCGCGATGCTGCCCTTCAACATCACCGGCGGCTTCCTTGCCCTCGGCCTCGCCGGGCTGCATCTCTCCATCTCGGCCGCAGTCGGCTTCATTGCGGTGGCCGGGATCTCCGTGCAAAACGGGGTGATCCTGCTCGAGGAGGTGGTGCGACTGGTGGATAACGGTGCCAGCCTGTTGCGGGCCGTGACCGAGGGGGCGGTGTCCCGCCTGCGTCCCATCCTCATGACCGCCCTCATGGCAGGTCTCGGGCTGCTGCCCGCAGCGCTCTCCCATGCCATCGGATCGGAAACGCAACGCCCCTTCGCGGTCGTGATCGTCGGGGGCGTCATCAGTGCCACGCTGTTTACCCTGACGCTGCTCCCCCTGCTGGCGTGGTGGGGACTGCGGGTACGGAAACAGCGCGGCGAGGCCTGACCTCATCGGCACAGGCACCCATGCGTGACCAGAGGAACGAAACCCGCCAGCGGCGGGATCGACAGGTGACATGACAACGCCCTGCAGCGCTGCAGGGCGTTGTCATGGAAGAAGGGAACGATTCAGAAGAACGAGCCGATCAGGACCGAGAAGATGCTGATCCATGCCCAGGCGATCAATCCAACCACCACCACCATGGGGAAACCCTGGAATGTCAGAAGCTGTTTCATTGTGCGGACTCCATCAAAGTTGAGTAATTTTAGTTTATTCGTCTTTACTGCTCAAGCGACGGGCCGGCAGCAGGGGATCGTCGTCGTCCATCAGGATGCGCTCGGCCGGTCCCTCGAGGTCGTCGAACTGGCCGCTTTTGATCGACCAGAATATGCCCAGGGCAATCAACAGCACAAATACGCCGGATAGCAGGAACAGGAATCCCAGGGTGTTGCTCATGGCGACACCAGTTCCTGCGTGTGCTGGTAATGCAGCACACGCTCGCGCGAGAGACGAAGCTCGACCAGCCAGCGCCCGTCTGCGGGCAGGCGCAGCACCCCACCGTAAACCCCGGCGTCCAGTTCGGCAAGGGGCAGTGCAATCTCAACCTGGGTTGCGCCCGGACGCTGCAGGCGCAATTCGGCTTCGACGCCATCTACCGGCAGGCCGGTGTGATTCCTGACACGGACCCGAACCGTTCGCGCGAGACCCTTGTCATCCAGCCCGCTGACGTCGATATCCCAGCCGAGCGCCGCCTCGCGGTGCGCCTTGGAGAGTTCCGAGGAGATCGCCGTGGCCGCTTCCTGGTTGTGGGGCACCACGCCGGAGAACCCGCTGTAGACCGCCCCCTTGTGGCCGCCCAGCCACCATCGTCCGATCGGCTCGGGCAGTCCCTTGTTGGCGATGTAGAGGAACGCGCCCATGAGCACCGCCAACCCCACGAAGAAGGCCATGAGCAGCTTGGGCACCCAGTGCATGCGCCCGCCACGCCGCCGGAACAGGGTCAATGCAAACAGCACCAGCGCCGTTGCGAAGAACACCGATACGTGAATGGCCACCACGTCCAGCCCGGGCCAGCGTCCGACAATAAACACGAAATAGCCCAGCAGCGGAATCAGACCGGCCAACACGGCACGCAATATGGGGGGCAGGCTGCGGACAAGGCCGCTGATGGCATAGAGGACCAGCACGGCGGCCAGTCCGGCAAACAGCGTGCCCAGCGTACTATTCATGTTGCTCTTTCGGACTGTCAAAACGGACGGTCTCAGAACGCGCTTCGCCGGGCCTGCCCTTGGGCGTGATGACCAGTTCGAAACGATGGGTGTGCTCCGCCAGTTCGGGCGCCAGCCGCACGCTGGCCTGGACCAGACCGCTGTGGCCTGGCTTGACCGTTATCTCACGGAAATTCCCCAGATCAAGCGCACCGACCGGTATGCCGCTCACGTTGATCAGGTAGGTTTGATCCTGTGCGGTCTTGTTGGTGATGCGAACCTGATAGCGATTGCGGATGTCGCCATTCGACAGCACCACGTACAGAGGCTGGCGAATCTGGTTGACGGCACGGTCGAAACTGCCGCGGGTGCTGATGCTGTAAACGAGATAGGCGCTCATCAGGATCAGGGCCACGCCATAGCCGATGGTTTTCAGGCGCTTCCACTCCACCCGGGGCGCGGCAGGCACCGCGGCGGCCAGGTTCTTTTCCGAATCGTAGCGGATCAGGCCCTGTGGAAAACCGAACGAGTCCATGATGGTGTTGCAGGCATCGATGCACAGGCCGCACGAAATGCACTTGTATTGAAGCCCGTCGCGGATATCGATGCCGGCCGGGCAAACCTGCACGCACAGGCCGCAGTCGACGCAATCGCCCAGTCCCTTTTCGTGGCGTTCGGCCAGCGTGCGCTGGCCAGCACGCGCGCCGGCGCGACCATGGGCCGCCTCGCCGCGTTTTGCGTCGTAATGCACCGCCAGCGTTTCCGGCTCGTACATCACGCTCTGGAAGCGTCCATAGGGACAGACGTAGGTGCAGATCTGCTCGCGCATCAGCCCGGCAGCGGCATACGTGGAGAGCGTGAGGACGCTGACGGTGATGTAGGCGGCGGAAGCGGCGTGGCCGGAGACGAAGTCCACCACCAGTTGCGGCGCGTAGGTGAAGTAGGCGACGAATGTGATGCCGGTCCAGAACGACGCCAGCAGCCACAGGGCATGCGTACCCCCGACCTTGAGCAGTTTTTCCCGATTCCACGGCTGGCGGTAGAGGCGTATGCGTGCCGGGCGCTCACCCTGGATCCAGTGCTCGATCCAGATGAAGAAATCGGTCCACAGCGTCTGGAAGCAGAAATAGCCGCAAAACGCACGGCCGACCAGCCCAGTGACGAAGAACAGCAGGATGGCGGCAATGAACAGCAACAGCGCCAGCCAGATGACATCCTGCGGATAGACCGTCAGGCCGAAAATCAGGAACCTCCGCCCCGGCACATCGAAGAGGACCGCTTGGGCCGGTGCATCCAGCCGCGCCCAGGGGATCCACGGCAACAGGAAAAATATCGTGTACGCCAGCGCCAGCACCGAGGTCTTGAAGTGGCGAAACCGCCCTTTCACGGAGCGGGTGAAGATGGGGATACGCTTCTGGTAAAGACCGAGTTGCTCTTCTAAGCCTGTTTGCATGGTTCGACCGGTTGAATCCGCGGGAAACAAAAGCCCCCTGAACGGGGGTTTTGCTCACTTCATTCCGCAGCCTTACTGGCCACCGCCCAATTCATGGACGTAGACAGTCAAAACCTTGATTTGTTCTGGTGAGAGACGTCCGCCCCACGTCGGCATCACGCCCTTGTTGAGACCGTTGCTGATGACCGTGCGGATGGCAGCGACCTTGCCTTCCGCCGTATCCGCACCGGGCACGTCGGCCCACAACCAGACCTTGTCGGTCAGGTTGGCCGAGCCGATGACCTGGCGGCCCTTGGCATCCGCGCCGTGGCAGTAATAGCAGGCGGCGGTCTCGCTGTGGAACAGCGTGTTGCCGGCAGCCGCCTTCGCTGCGTCGTGACCGATGCCGGACAGGCTCGCGACGTAGTTGGCCAGATCGTCGATCTGCTCGGGCGAGAGGACCTCGCTGAACGTCGGCATGTAGCCATGGCGACCGCCCGTGATCGTTTCGTTGATCTTCGCGTAGGTGCCGCCGTAGAGCCAGTCATCGTCGGTCAGGTTGGGGAAGAAACCGACCTTGCCCTGGCCGCCCTGCTGGTGACAGGGCGCGCAGTTGTCGGAGAACAGCGCCTTGCCGGCGGACAGGATGAAGCCGTTCATGTCCGGGTCCTTCGCAATCTGCTCGTAGGACATGGACGCGATCTTGTCGAAATACGGCTTCTGCTGGGCATCTGCCTGGTTGAGCTTTTCCAGCAGCAGCGCACGCGTGTTCCAGGCGTGGGTCTTGGTCTCGCCATCGCTGTTCACATAGGTGATCGTAGACATGCCGCCCAGCCAGCCCTTGCCGAAAGGCCACGACGGGTAAATGACCCAGTAGACGATGGCGAACACCACCGTGACGTAGAAGGTGTAGACCCACCAGACCGGCAGCGGATTGTTGTATTCCTGCAGGTCGCCATCCCAGGCGTGGCCCGTGGTTTGCACAGTTTGAGATTGTAGT
>JAJZRT010000048.1 GCA_021802595.1 Pseudomonadota bacterium | reverse complement strand
AAGGAATGGATGGCCCTGGCCAGCGAACTCGACATTGCGCAGGACACGGCGGGACGCTTCATCGACGAGGTCATCGACAGCTGGCGGGAATGGGGCGAACTGCTGAAAATCCCCGCCACGGCGCTGCCGTCGTTTACCGAGATCTGTCACGGCCACCATGCAGCCGGGGATGACGGGGAAGAAGCCGACATGCCGTTGCGCATCGTGGTGGCGAATGGCAACGTCACCACCCGCCACAAGACCATGGCGTTGCTGACCGAAAACAGCGAACACACCGTCTATCCGGCCGAGAACGGCAACAAGGCGCTGGCGCTGGCGATGGAAGTGCTGCCGCACGTCATCATCGCGCACTACGACCTGCCGCTGCTCGACGGCCTGGAGTTGTGCCAGGCCCTGCGGGCAACCGACGAGGGCCGCCGCATGCACATCCTGATGACGTCCGACGAACACGGCGAGGAGCAGCTGACCCGCGCCTACGAGGCAGGCGCCGATGGCTACCTGCCCAGCACGCTTAGTGCCAAGGCCCTGCACACCCGGCTGCGCGCCGCCCAGCGCCTGACCCAGCTGCAGACCGTCTGGGAAAAGGACCGCGCGCAGCTGCGCCAGATCGCGGCCGAGCTGGCAGTCGCCAACCGGCGGCTGGCCAACGCTGCGCTGACCGACCAGCTGACCGGGCTGGCCAATCGCCGCTCGGCCATGGACCAGCTCGAACAGGCCTGGAGCGCGGCTTCGCGCCTGGAGATGCCGCTTTCCGTGATGGTGGTCGACATCGATCATTTCAAGCACATCAACGACACCTACGGCCACGCCGCCGGCGACATGATATTGCGCGAGGCCGCGGCCATCCTGCGCGCGTCGGCACGCCGCGAAGACAGCGTCTGCCGCATCGGCGGCGAAGAATTCCTGGTGATCTGCCCCAACACCGACCTGCGGTCCGCCATGCAGTCGGCCGAGCGCCTGCGCGCGAACCTGAGCGCGAAGCGGATTGCCATCGGGCAGGTGGAGAAGACGCTCACCGTCAGCATCGGCGTGGCAACCCGCGAACCCTGCACCGCCGATATCGACGCCCTGGTCAGCAGCGCCGACCAGGCGCTCTATGCTGCCAAGCAGGCCGGCCGCAACCAGACCCACACCCGGCAACAGTTCCTGCTTTCCTGATCCGGGCGTCTGCATCAGCTGGCGCTGGTTCTCGTAAAAGGCCGAGAGGAAGGAAAACACTTCGACCGCCGGCTCCGGTGTGGTGAAGCAGGGAATCCCGTCCTGCTGAACAGACTGCAACCCTCGTGCACCTGCGCCTCGCCCATCCCGCTGGCCAGCGCCGCTTCGGTCGGGCAGCATATTGTTGATTCATGCACCTTTCCCCTGCGCCATGCACACTGCCTACATCACCCATCCCAGCTATCTTCTGCACGACACGGGTCCCTGGCATCCGGAAAGTCCAGCGCGTCTGCGCGCCATCGACGACTGCTTGCATGCGGCCCACCTGTTCGATTTCCTGACCCATCTTGAAGCCATGCGGGTGCAGCGCGGCCAGCTGCTGCGGGTGCACGACGCGGCCTACATCGACGCCATCGAGGCCGCCGCGCCCAGCGAAGGCGTCAGCATGCTCGACCCTGACACCGGCATGAATCCGCACAGCCCGGATGCCGCCCGACACGCAGCCGGTGGCGCGGTGATGGCGGTCGACCGGGTGATGCAGGGCGAGGTGGCCAACGCCTTCGTCGCCTGCCGCCCGCCCGGCCACCACGCCACCCGCAACCAGGCCATGGGCTTCTGCCTTTTCAACAACGTCGCCGTGGCCGCGGCGCATGCGCTCGACCAGCACGGGCTGGAGCGGGTTGCCATCGTCGACTTCGACGTCCACCACGGCAACGGCACCGAGGACATCTTCCGCAACGAGCCGCGCCTGATGCTGTGCTCCACCTTCCAGCATCCCTTCTACCCCTTCTGCGGCGCCGACACCGCCAGCGACCACATCGTCAACGTGCCGCTGCCTGCGGGCACCACCGGCACCGCCTACCGCGAAGCCTTCACTGCCCGGATCCTGCCGCGACTGGAAGCCTTCCGCCCGCAGATGCTGTTTTTTTCCGCCGGCTTCGACGGCCACCGCGAGGACGACATGGCGCAGTTCGGCCTGGTCGAGGCGGATTACATCTGGATCACCGAACAGGTCATGGACGTGGCCGCGCGCCATGCCGGCGGACGCATCGTGTCCGTGCTCGAAGGCGGCTACGACCTCAGTTCGCTGGGGCGTAGCGTGGCTGCGCACATCAAGACGCTGGCGAGGTTATAGGCCGCGCTGCATGGCCTTGCCTGCTGGATCAGCAGGGTTCTGTGCCGGGGGTGGGATCGTGACAAACCTGGTTCGACCAGCAGCGGAGTTTAGCCCGGTACCCGGAAGCCATGGCGCCATGATGATTGATCGGGTGCGCGCCACTCGGCTTCCGATTAACATGCATGCATGGAGTTCTTTGACACGACCCTCATCCCCGCCTCGGCCTCAGAGCTGCAGCGTCGCCTGACGATCAGCGAACTGCCGAACTGGTGCGCTTCCATCGAACGGGTGCTTGGCGACGAAAAAGCGAGCGGCGAGATCTATTGCGTGTGGGGGACGTTCAATGTGCACCGCGAGGAGGTGCATGGTGGGGTGCGCTTTTCACTGCCCGGTTGTCCGAATGCCTTTCAATGGACCGTGACCACCGGACAGGAACCAGAACCGCGGCATACCGTCATCCATGCGACCATCAACCGTACCGAACATGATCAGGACTTCATCGCCTCGATCCGACAGTTCGTGGCCGACTGGAAGACCGGGCTGGAGACGCACTGGTAATCGGGCGATGGGCCACGCTTTGCGGCGCGCTGACTTTGGCGGGTGTCAGTGCCGAATCGACGCCGGTTCAGCGTGGGTGCAACCACTTGGGCAGTCGTTCATAGGGATCGATGCTGACTGACGGGTCGACGCTGACGCCGTGTCTTTGCAGGCGGGTGTGCAGTTGGCCCGACTTCAGGCTGTCGAATACGTCGGCGCCGCCGCCTGCGAAGTCTCCGCCGATGAAGATCTGGGGCAAGGTGACCGATCCGGTCCGGCGCTTGAGAACCTCGAATATCTTGCCGCCGCGATCACCTTGCTGGTAGGCGACCGAATCGAGATCGATCGAGGTGCAGGCGATGCCATACTCCGCGAACACCTTGCGGACCGAACCGCAGAACTCGCACCACTCGAACGCGAACATGACGACGGGCCGGTCGGGGTCGCGCAACAGGGCATCGACCTCGCTGATGGCCGCTGCGTCCAGGATACCCGCCGCTTCCACTGTCGCGGGGACCTCGGCCGGGGCGACATCGAAGCGGAAACCCGGCGTCGACCTCGACAGGTCGAGCTCCTCCCCGGTCATCTCGACGGCGACGTCCTCGAACAGCGGCGTGGAAAGGTAGCGTTCGCCGGTATCGGGCAGCATGCACAGGATATTGGCGCCCTGCGGCGCGGTCTGGGCGACCTGCAACGCACCCGAAAACGTGGCGCCCGCAGAGATGCCGACGAAGATGCCTTCCTGCCGCGCCAGTTCCCTGGCGCAGCGCAGCGCGTCATTGCCGTCGATCGGCACGAAGCCGTCAATGCGGCTGGCCGCTGTCACCTGCTCCGCGAGTCGGGGGATGAAATCCGGCGACCACCCCTGCATCAGGTGCGGCCGGAAACGGGGATGGCTTGCGCTGGGGGACCCATCGCCGTGCCTGGCCTGCGCGATGCCGCTGGCCAGCATGGCCGCATTGTCCGGCTCGCAAACGATGATCTGCGTATGCGGACTCTTTTCCTTCAGCACCCGCGATACACCGTTCAGCGTGCCGCCGGTGCCGAAACCGGTGACCCAGTAGTCGAGCGAAATGTCGGCGAAGTCCTCGATGATCTCCACAGCGGTGGTTCGGGCGTGGATTTCCGCGTTGGCCGGATTCTCGAACTGGCGCGGCTGCCACCAGCCATGCGTCCTGGCCAGTTCCTCGGCCTTCGCCAGCATCCCCGAGGCCATCTCGTTGCCCGGCGTCAGAACGACCCGGGCGCCGAGAAACCGCATCAGACGACGCCGCTCCACGCTGAAGTTCTCGGCCATGGTGACGACCAGGGGATAGCCCTTCTGTGCGCAGACCATGGCCAGGCCGATGCCGGTGTTGCCGCTGGTGGCCTCGACGATGGTCTGCCCGGGCTTGAGTTCACCGCGGCGTTCGGCATCCTCGATCACCCCCAGCGCCAGCCGGTCCTTCACCGACCCCATCGGATTGAAGGACTCCACCTTGACGTAGAGATTGACGCCCCTGGGCCCCAGCTTGTTGATGCGAATCACCGGCGTATGGCCGATGGTGTCCAGAATGCTGTCGAATCGCTTGCCCATGGCCGTTCTCCCTGTTTACTTGGGCAGGTCGCCAGATCCTGTCGGTGACGTCGGTGCCCACGCTACATGTTTTTTATAGCTGCTTATCAAACATGGCTCCCATGCCGTTTCCCGCCCAACGATCACGCGCAGGGATTGGGTTCGTCACACTCGGATGATGTTGCCCTTCAGCGAATAGAGGATGGCGATCACCTCATTCTTCGTGCCCTCATCCAGTTCGTTCTTGGTCATTGCACCGACAATGTCATCCATCACCGCCAGGTACTCCTGCTCGCTGATGTTCATCCCTTTGTGTGCGGTGAGCATATCCTTGCCCGTGTAGGGTTCCGGGCCCCCCGAGCCAGCGCAGAAGAATTCGCGCGCCATCCGTTTGGCGTGCTCCATGTCCCTGGTGTTCTCGAAGCGGGTTTTGACAATGGGGTTCTCCAGATGCGCGGCCATGACATCGTCCACGAGGCGTGCAATGCCATCAGCTCCGCCCAGACGTTGATACAGTGTAGTAGCCATGATGAATTCCTTTCGGTTTTATGGGGCTGCATGAGAAAAACAAGGCCGCTGCCGCGGTCGGTCAGAACCATCGCGACGGCTTATGCCGCCGGTCGCGAAATCGAAATCATTGCAGAGGTCTGCCGCGGGGTCAGCACTGCCAGGACAGCCGCGACGGCAAGCAGGGCCGCAACGTCGCCAAAGAGATGCCCCATGTGCATGGGATTGGCGACAGACTGAATCCCCATGATCCCGCCGTGCACGATGCTCGACCACACCGTAAACCAGATCAGGCTTCGGTGTGCCAGCGGGTCGCGCGAGGCGATCATCAGGAACACGCCGAGCGTGGCATAGATGCCCAGGATCATCTCCAGATATTCCGAGCGCCCTCCTTCGTGCCACACCCAACCCGACGGCCAGACGATGCCAAGCGGCCAGATGCCGAAGGTGAAAGTCAGCCCCACGAGAAGCAGGGCAATGCGCAGATATTTGATGCGAGCAGTTTCAGTCATTTTGTGCTCCTTTGGCTTGCTTGCATGATTTATAGCCATGCAGACGGCACACCGTGACACGCCTTCCGTGGCCACGGGCCCGAGCTCGGCAGACGCGTCGCCCATTCGCTTGATGCGTCCGCGCCTTGCCGAGGCCGCCTCGTTTACATGCCGACCAGCTGGGCCGTATAGCCTGCTGCCCGGGTCTTCTCCAGCAAGGCCGCCGTGCTGGTTTTCTCCGTGTCATAGGCGATCACCAGGAGATGCGTCCTGCCTGGGTTAAACCCTGGCGAAACGACTCCTTCGACCTTGCGCAGTGCATTTTCGAGAGAGTGGCGTGCTTCTTCGCCCAGGGGCTCATTGATGTGAATCATGACGTCGCTGATGTTCATTTTGATGCTCCTTATGGAAGGGACTGTTCATGGAGGTACCCGCGAACTACTTGCACCTGATGACGACCTCGATGTACTCACTGGGGGCCACCAGCGTGCCGTCGGTCGCGCGATTGAAGCGTTCGGCCAGGGCGATCAGGTCGGCGGCGAGCGTTTCCTGTTTTTCGGCGTCGAGTGCCCCGAACGCCCTGTGCATCGGGCCGTAGAAAGTGCGAAACACCTCCAGCCAATGCGCCGCGTTGCGGTAGCGGAACACGAAGTCGCGGCGTTCGATCTCGATCGAGTCGAGCCTCTCGCCGAACAACTCGCGCAGCCGCGCTTCGGTGCCCCAGAGCGCGGGCGACTTCACGCCGGCCGCGGGGGGCACGTACTTGCCCATCGTCTTGAAGATTTCGCCGACGAAACTGGCCGGGGTCCAGTTGGCGAGGCCGATGCGGCCGCCGGTCTTGCAGGTGCGCGCCATTTCCGCCGCCGCCTTGTCCTGGTCGGGTGTGAACATCACGCCGAAGGTGGACAACACGACATCGAAGCTGTGGTCGGTGTACGGCAGGTTCTCGGCGTCGGCCTGCTCGAACTGTACCGGCAGGCCTTCGGCGCTCGCCCGGCCGCGTCCCCGTTCGAGCAGCGCCGGCACATAGTCGGTCGAGACGACGTCGCACCAGCGCCGCGCGGCGGCCAGTGTCGCATTGCCGTTGCCGGCGGCGACGTCGAGCACGCGCTCGCCGGCACGCAGGTCGAGCGCTTCGCACAGCGACTCGCCGACGATCTGCAATGTGGTGCCAACGACGGCGTAGTCGCCGGACGACCAGGCAAGGTGCTGTTTGTTCTTCACGGCCGCCAGGTCAACGGCGGGTGTGGAAGTGGAAGTGACTGCGGACATGGCTGCTCTCCTGTATTCGGTCAGGGCTGCTAAGGAAGCGCTGAACAAGTCCTTCGACAAGCTCAGGACGAACGGCAACTTGTTGATTCCGTTCGTGGTGAGCCTGTCGAACCATGAGCGGAATCAACTTGTTCAGCGCTTCCCCTAATCGGGTTTTAATGATTCATTTCTTCCGTGGATCGTCCGCTGGATTGACGTACGTGATGCCCCACGGCCCGACGCCGTGCAGTTGGACGACAGTTTCTTCCTTGGTCCAGGCGAAATGGTTGGTCTTGGGCTGCATGACTGCGACGGCGCCGGGCGGTAATGCCTGGGTTTTAGAGGTGTCCAGCTTGTCGCCGACGCCCATGTTGAACGTGCCCGAGACGACGGTGACATGCTCGATCGCGGGATGCCAATGTGCCGGCAATTTATAGTTCACGGGAAACTTCAGTCGCACGGTGAAGGGAGCGGGCTCGCTCATCGGGCCTTCGATGACGGCGATCATTGCCCCAGGCGGTAGCGAGGGCACCTCGGCCCACTTGAGATCGCCCGGCATCACCATCACATGGGCCGCGGGATCCGCGCTGGCTATCCCTGCGCCTAAAAACCCGGGCGCAAGTGCCAACGACAGTGCCAGAAGCTTCAGAGTACTCATGGCTATCTCTCCTTAAATGATGTGGATTAGGACTTGTGAGGGTGTAGCAACGCGGTCCTGTTGCGCGTCGCCGGTTCCCAATCGGGCGTTGCCGATCGACAAGCCCATTACAGTCCAAAAGAACGGGGGGAAGGTCACGCAAAGCGGGACAAAAAGCGGGACAAAAGCTTATATCCAGTCTGCTAGACTCAAAATCGTCGCAAACAACAGAGGGGCGGACGAGGTGCAGGACTGGACGCATTCGTTTGGCTACTGGTTGCGGCGACGGCGCAAGGCGCTGGATCTCACCCAGGAAGCGCTCGCCCAGCGGGTCTGCTGTTCGGGTTTCACCATCCGCAAAATCGAGGCCGACGAACGCCGCCCTTCGCGACGGCTGGCCGAGCGGCTCGCCGCGTCGCTCGCCATCCCCGAGGCAGAGCGGCGCGACTTCCTCGACGCGGCACGCGCGCTGCACGCAACGAACGGCCTGCAGCTGGAACCCGTGCCGGTCGATGCCGATGCGCCCGCCACAGGGGCCCATTCCGCGTTCGCGTCGGCCACCGGTGCCGCGAACGATGCGGCACCCTTCGTCGGCCGGGGTAACGAATATGGCCTGCTCATCGGCCTCGTCGCGCGGCTCACCGCCGGCACCGGCCACACCATCCTGATCGAAGGCGAACCGGGGATTGGCAAGAGCCGATTGCTGCGCGAGCTTGCGCGCTACACCCATGCCCAGGACTTGCCGACGCTCGCGACGAACTGTTACGAGATCGAACGCGCAATGCCGTACCAGCCCGTGATCGATCTCGTCACGCGCGCGCTCGACCGCGTATCGGACGCGACATTGCGCACCCTGGCACCCGTGTCGCTCGCCGAGCTCGCCGCCCTGGTGCCCGAGGTCGGCGAGCGTTTCCCGGATCTGCCGCGGTTGTCGAACGATTTTCCCGAGGCGCGCCAGGCGCGGCTGTCCCGCGCCGTAGACCAGCTCATCGAGGCAGCGCGCGGCGGGCGTCCGGCGGTTCTCATGGTGGACGACATCCAGTGGGCCGACGACGCCAGCGCGCAAGTCCTGCATTTCCTCGCCCGCCACGCCGCGCGGCGCCCGGTGATGGTGATCTACGCCTACCGCGACGAAGCAGTTGACAGCGACGAGCGGTTCGCGCAACTGGTCGAGAGCTTGCGCCGCGACAGCCACGCGCGCCGTATGCCACTCGCCCGGCTGGGTTTTGCGGATACCGAGCGCCTGGTCGCGGCACTGGCCGATGCGAATCTCGAAGCACCCGAATTGGCCAAGCGCCTGCATCGCGAAACCGAAGGCAATCCATTCTTCCTGATGTCGATCCTGCAGTCCCTGATCGAGGGCGAGACGCATCTGGAACCCTGCGCGAACGGCGCACCTGGACTGCTCCCGGACGCCTTGCGTGCCGCCGTGCGCGTGCGCCTCGCGCACGTGCCCAAAGCGATCCGTCCGCTGCTCGATACCGCTGCGATCATCGGCCGGCGCTTCGACTTCGACACCCTGCTCGAGGTGACGCGCGAGCCCGAGACGCCGCTGCTCGATGCGGTGGAAACCCTCGTCAAGCGCCACTTGCTGCGCGAGGAACCGGAGGGTGGCGTCTACGATTTCTGCCACGACAAGCTTCGCGAGGTGGTCTATTCGGACATCGGCGGGGCGCGGCGCAGGCTGCTGCACCAGTCGGTGGCCGAATACATGGAACGCCTTAACGAGAACGCGACGCACGAACGCGCCGCCCAGCTCGCGGAGCACTACGAGCGTGCGCACGTCTGGCCGAAGGCACTCCGCTACCTGATCCTCGCAGGCGAACACTCGCAGGCACTGTTCGCGATGCGCGATGCCCTGCACTGGCTGGATCGCGCAGTCGCACTGTCCGAAGCGCACCCGGAATCGCTGGACGCGTGCCAACGCCTCGTGCTCTATGAGCGGCGCGGGGTGGCGCGCACCCAGGTCGGGCAGACGCAGGGCGCGGTCGCCGACATTCGCCGCGTCATCGCCGCTGCGCGCGCCAGCGGCGATCGCGAAAAGACGCGCGACGCACTGATCCAGCTTGGCATGGCCTATCGACGCGCAGATGCCTACGACGAGGCGAGCGCGTGCCTCACCGAAGCGCTGGCCGAGTCCCGAGCAATGGACGACGAGCGCCACGCCGCCGACACCCTCTATCACCTTGGGACCGTCGCCTGGAGCACCGGGCAGAACGATCAGGCGATCCGCTTCCACCAGCAGGCGGTCGACATCTGCGAGCGCACGGCTTGCGTCGATCTCGTTGCGGTGCAGGCCTGGCACGGCCGTGGCGAGGCACACTTCGCCAACGCGGAACCGGTGGCGGCGATCGCGTGCTACACGCGTTCGATCGAACTGGCCCGCGGCCTCGGCGACAGGAGCTACGAGTCCGAGAACCTGATGATGATCGGCCACGCTTGCATCGGGACCAAAGGGCTCGGCGACTACCCGCGTGCCACGGCGAACTTCGAGGCAGCGCTCGACATCGCACGTGCCGCGGACCTGCAGTGGCACCTGGGGCCGACGCTGCTGGGCCTCGACCATGCCCGGGCGTGCATGGGCCGTTACGGCGAGGCGTGGGCCGGCATGCGAGCCACCCTGCACTGGATCGAGAGCCTCACACAGGTACGCTATCAGTTCATCGCCTATGATTTCATCGGCCATCTCCTGCTCGACCTCGACCTGAACGAACAGGCGGTCGAGCAGATGGAGTGCGGACGCGCGCTCGGGCACGACACCGGCATCATGTTCTGGCGGGCGGCGATCGACACCCATCTTGCCGTCGCGCGGTCCCGCCTCGGACAAAGGGACGCGGCGCCAGCGCTGCAGGCCGTCCTCGAACAAACGCGTCGCACGTCGGAGCGCTACATGATGGTCCGGTGTCTCGACGGGCTGGCGGAGATTGCCCTTGCGGCGGGCGATACGCGTCGCTGCCGGGCATATGGGGACGAACTGCTCACGATCGCCGAGCCGAACGGCCTGCGCGAACTCGAGGCGAGCGCCCGACGATGGCGCGGCGAGGCTTGGCTCGCGGAGAAAAATTATGCGGAAGCGCAGTCAGAGTTGTCCCGCGCCGCGGCGCTGGCGGATGACATCGGCCGTGTGCGACTGCGGATGGACACGCAGGCCGCTCTGGCTCGTCTGCTTGCTGAGCAGGGCCAGCGCGACGCCGCGGAGCGCCACGGCACCGCGGCGCGCGCGATTGCAAAGGCAATCGAGAAGAGTCTGGCGTCCTCGGGGCTCGATGCGCGGCTTCGCATGAACTGACAGCCCGTGTCTGGTGCGTTGCATCCACCGGTTGAATCCGCACTGATGAATAGACCCTCGATGGCAGACGATGGCAATCGCTTGAGGGTCTAAGGAGCCAATTCGGCGTCTTTGCAAGCGGACAGGAATGAGAGTCCGGTTGTGTGGACCATGACTGACCGAAAAGGCCAACTTTGAGCCGCCCCCTCCCCCCCGGATTCACCACAAAAAAACGGGCGCTCCCTTTCGGCAGCGCCCGTTTTCTTCCCGCACGCAAATCAGTACTTCAGGGTCAACCCCTTCTGCTCGGAAAAGTACGTCGTCAGATCCTCCATGTCGGTCTCGGACAAGGCCTGCACCTGTCCGCCCATGATGGGATTGGTGCGCTTGCCGGTCTTGTACTCGTGCAGCGCCTGGAGCAGATAGTCGCGATGCTGGCCGGCCAGCCTGGGGAAACTCGCCACCGTGCTGTTGCCGTCGAAGCCGTGGCAGGCCGCGCAGGCGGTGGACTTGGCCTTGCCGGCCTCGTAGTTGCCCTCGGCGTGAACCGGTAGCGAAACAGCCAGTGCAGCGGTCGCGAGGATGAGCAGCGTTGTTTTCATGGTGTTTCTCCTCACTTGGCCGGGCCGCTGTACGACGACTCGTAATAGGCCGCGAGATCTTGCATGTCCTGATCCGACAGGCTGCTCGCGATGCTCTTCATGCCGGGATGGTTGCGCTCGCCGTCCTTGTAGGCCTTGAGCGCCGCGACGATGTACTCCGCGTGCTGCCCGCCGAGCAGGGGAACGCTGTACACATAGGGATAGGCGGTACGCCAGCCGGCAATACCGTGACAACCGGCACACATCGAGTTCTTGAGTTGCCCGGCCTTGGGATCGCCCGCTGCCTGAGCCGGCAGGGTCAACACCAGCAGCACGGACGCGCACAGCGTCATCGTGATGAGTTTCATCTTCCTCTCGCTCTCTCTGGTTGAGTTGTCGTTGTGATCCCCGTCTGACGCAGGGCTTGCGCCCGATTATAAAACCGGACAGGCGGCGCGAGGACGGTCCGCCCTCTAAAAAATCCTTTTATGACAATGAGTTATAACATTATCCTCTAATATTCTTCTGGACTGCGGTAGCAGCCCACCTGGCCACGCCGATCCGCCGGCTAATGCCCGACCGCCGGATGCGTGCGCCGCCACACCCACGGCGGCACCGGCGCGGCGTCCTGCCACAGTCCGCGACGGGCGAGGCGCGCCTGGCGCTGTGCCGCCTTCAGCCCGGACGCATGCCACGAACGCGTGGCGCTCCAGGCCAGGCCGCGCCGCACCAGATCCGCGCCGACCTCATCCGCGTCCATGCGGATGCGTGCGATGGTGCGGCCGTAGACGTCGGTGGCGACCGTGTCGACCTCCACCCGCTGGTTCAGCACCCGCTCCGCCAGCGCCTGCGTAGCCGCATCGCCATAGGGCTGGTCGTGTTCCGGCGCGTCGATATCGGCCAGGCGGATTTTCAGGAAGGCGCGATCGGAAGGGGAATAGGCATCGGGTTTGAACAACACGGTGTCGCCGTCGATGACGACGATGACGACGCCGGTCATCGTGTCCGCGTACGCCGTTCCGGCAGCAAACAGCAATAGCAGCACCGAGAGGAATCTCACCCGGCGAGCATCTCCGCGGCGTGCTGCCGCGTGGTGGCGGTGATCTT
>JAJZRT010000047.1:7840-12213 GCA_021802595.1 Pseudomonadota bacterium | reverse complement strand
GTTTATGCAGAGAGAACTGTGGGTTGGAGGGTGTTTTCGTCCGCTGTACCGGTTTCGTCCCGAGCGCGTCCGGCATGCAGGATTTCTGACACGGCATCACGTAGAAGCGCAAGCCCCGCGCCGGTTTGCGCGGATACATACACGCTTTGCAGTTTACCATATTCATCACGCCCCACTCCCGGCGCAATGCCCGTCAGATCGACCTTGTTGTAGACCCGAAGCTGCGGCACGGCATCCGCGCCGATTTCCGCCAGCACCTTGTCGACCGCCTCGATCTGTCGCTCGCGCCCGGGGCTGGCCGAATCGATCACGTGCAGCAGCAGATCGGCTTCCGTCGTGGCTTCCAGCGTGGCCCTGAACGCCGCCACCAGATCGTGAGGCAGGCGGGTGATGAAACCAACGGTATCCGACAGCACCACTTCGCCCACCTGTGGCAGGTAGATCTTGCGGGTGGTGGTATCCAGCGTGGCGAACAGCTGGTCTGCCGCATAGGCGCCTGCACGCGTCAGCGCATTGAACAGGGTGGACTTGCCGGCATTGGTGTAGCCCACCAGGGCCACCGTCAGCACGTGCTGACGCGTGCGCGAACGCCGCTGGGTGCGGCGCTGCCTGCCCAGCCTCTCGATCCGGTCGCGCAGCGCCTTGACCCGCACCCCGATCAGGCGGCGGTCGGTTTCCAGCTGCTTCTCACCTGGGCCGCGCATGCCGACACCGCCACGCTGGCGCTCGAGGTGCGTCCACCCGCGTACCAGACGGGTCGACAGGTGCTGCAGCTGCGCCAGCTCGACCTGCAGCTTGCCCTCCGCGCTGTGCGCACGGCGCGCAAAAATATCCAGGATCAGCGTGACGCGATCGACCACCCGGCAGTGCACGCGACGCTCCAGATTGCGCTCCTGCGCGGGCGACAGCTCGTGGTTGAAGATGACGGCATCGGCCTCGGTGGCGGCGACCAGCGCGGCGATCTCGTCGGCCTTGCCGCTTCCCACGAACAGGGCGGCATCGGGGCGGCTTCGCTTGCCCTGCACCTCGCCGAGGATATCGAGCCCGGCACCGGCTGCCAGCAGGCGCAGCTCGGCCACGCCTTCGACAAAATCCGGCGTGCCGAAATCGATCGCCACCAGAATGACGCGCTCGCCGCCCTTGTGCCGGTCAAACAACCGTCATTCTCCAGGCGTCAGGCAGCACAACGATATTCGGCACGGGATAGCGCGAGGGGGGCTCGGCAGACATGGTGAGCCTCTGCTCTTGTTCGATCGGGGCTCTCATTCTAGTTCATGATCCAGCCAGTTGCGGCCGTCCAAAATGCCATCCCTGCCCGTAATCCACCCCCATGTCGGCCAGCATGCGGGCGGTTTCCGCATCCTCGACATGCTCGGCCACGGTGAACACGCCTTCCTTGCGGGCGAAGCTCGCCAGGCTTTCGACGATGCCCGCCACCTTGCGGTCCTGGCGCATGTTCGACACCAGCCAGCCTTCGATCTTGAGGAAACTGACCGGCAGGTGCGCCAGATAGAGATAGGACGAATAACCGCTGCCGAAATCGTCCAGCGCCAGGCGGAAGCCGAAATCGATGAAGGGCTGCAGATCGGCACGCAACTTGGCCAGACTGACGATGCGCTGGCGTTCGGTCAGCTCCAGCACGATGGGCTTGACCGGTCCCAGCATCACGTTGCAGGTCTGGCAATAGCCCATGGCGTTTTCGAGCATTTCCTCGACCAGGTCGCGGCGCGCCAGGAACTGCGGCGATACGTTCACGAAATGGGCGAAATCAGGCGCGCCTCCCCGGTCCATGCGTTTCACGCAGCGTTGCATCACGTCCCGGATCACCTGGCGGTCGATTTCGGCCATCAGGCCCAGGCCTTCCGCCATGTCGACGAAATCCTTGGCCTCGACGATCTCGCCGGTCACGGTCTCGACGCGGGCCAGCGCTTCATCGGCGACAGCCTGCCCGCTTTGCAGATCGACGATGGGCTGCGAGGCCTGGTGGACCCGGTTTTCGGCCAGGGCCTGGCGCAGCAGCGCGCTGTTCCACTGGACGCGCGTTTGCACCGCCACCTGGACCTGGTCACGCCCCTCGGCCTTGGCCCGATACAGGGCCGCATCGATATCCTCCAGCATGGGCGGGATCTCGCTGTCGTTCGTGCCAAAGGCCGCCACCCCGGCCGAAAAACTCAGTGAAATGGCCCCCACGTTGGTCTGGACCGGCGTCGCCCGGGCCTGGCCGGCCAGCCGCTCCATGATGCCGGCGGCCTCTTCCGCCGTGCTTCCATGCAGCACGAACAGGAATTCCTCGCCCCCCCAGCGCGCCACCCAGTCGCCCTCGCGCAGGCCGGATTCGAAACGGCGCGCTACGGCCTTGAGCACTTCGTCGCCGACGGCATGGCCGTAGCTGTCATTCACCGTCTTGAAATGGTCGAGATCGACCAGCGCCAGCGCAAAGCCCTGCCTGTCCCGCAAGGTGCGCGCCTTTTCCTTTTGCAGGCGTTCCTCGGCCGCACGCCGGTTGGGCAGGCCGGTCAGCGGATCGGTCAACGCGATGCGCTGCAGCAGGTCTTTCTGTGCGGACTGGTAGAGCGCGTTGCTGAGCCAGTCGGCAATCAGGTCCATGTACGCGATGTCGACCGCATCGGGTGGCGCTTCGCTGCGCCTGCGCAGGAAAGCCAGCACCCAGCGCGCCTCGTCGCCGACCGCGACCGGGATGCCCGAATAGGTGCGCATCCCCAGTTCCGTCACCAGCACATCCTGCGCATGCAGCGGATGCGCCGCAAGGTCCGCGATGTGGTAGGGCCTCCGGCTCTGGTGGACGACGTGGCAGAGTGCCTTCTCAGCCGGCAGCGTCGTCCCTTCCGGGAACACGCCGAGGCGATCGCTGACGTAACGGGCGGTGTAGTGTTCGCCAAACTCGCCGAGCACCACCAGATCCATGTCCAGCACCCCGGCCGCCATGTCCAGCATGGCCCGGATGCGCTCGGGATCGGAGAGCCCGCCCTGCACCGACAGCTTCCACAGTGCGTTCAGGCGGTCGACATGCGAACTGCCCTGGCTGGCCGGCGATTCACACCGACCGGGTTCGTTGACTGGCACCATGGAATTGGCCGGGTTTGTTAAAAACCAGTCATTTTAACCCATGGCAATTTCTAGACTTCCACCGTACGCAGCCGCTCGGCCGCCTGTTCCGGGTTGATCGTGTTGACGAACAGCCCTGAGCCCAGTTCGAAACCGGTGGGGATCGACGTACGCGGACAGATTTCCAGGTGCCAGTGGTAGCTTGGCGCGTGCGCGTCACGCTGGGCGTCGTGCGGAACCGAGTGCAGGAAGAAGTTGTACTGCGCGCCGCCGATGACGGCATCGAGCCGCGCCATGGTGCGCTTCATCACCCGCGCCAGGTCGGCCAGGTCCTCACCGCGCACATCGAGAAAATCGGCCTGGTGCGCCAGCGGAAGGATGTGCACCTCCCACTCGTAGCGGCTGGCAAACGGCTTGATGGCGATGAACTTCTCGCCGCGCTCGACCACGTACTGGCCGACGTTGATCTTGCGCCGCACCGCGCCGGACACGCGATCGTAGATCGTCGCCTCGAAAGTGAGTGCCTCGTCGATCAGCGCGCAGAAGATGCAGTGATGGTGCTTGGCGTAATGCGCGGCGCTGTTTTTCACCTCGGCGTCGACGTTCTCCGGCACCACCGGCATCGCGATCACCTGGCTGTGGGTGTGCGGGATCGAGGCGCCGGCCGCCGGCCCGAAGTTCTTGAACACCAGCACGTATTTCAGCCGGTCGTCCGACTCGAACAGCTGCCGCATGCGCGTCTGGTAGACGCCGAACAATGCGGCGAGATGCGATTCGGCCATCTCGTGCACCGCGATGCCGTGCTCATGGTGGTCGATGATGACTTCATGCCGCCCGTAGCCGTCGATGGTCTGCTGCAGGCCGAAATTGAAACCGGCCTGTTCACGGTCGTCGCCCAGCACCGGGTAGAGATTCTCGACCATGCGGATCTGCCAGTCGCCTTCCAGCGGC
The DNA here is from genome assembly GCA_021802595.1 of Pseudomonadota bacterium. The sequence goes on along the minus strand of JAJZRT010000047.1, from coordinate 8,196 downwards.
CAGCGCAGGATCGCCAGTGGCGTCTTGTGCTCGTTGCCCCGGCAGAACGGGCAGGTCTCGACATGCTTGCGGGTGTCGCGCGGCGCCAGTTCCTCGGCCTTTTTCGGACGCATGCTGCGCGCGGTGGCGACCAGCACCGATTCGCCCGGCACGACGGGGTTGATGCGGATTTCGCGGACTTCGCTGGATTCGGGGGTATGCGGGTCTGACATGCGGCTTCTCCTCTGGCTGCTAGCTTAAAGCAGCCGGATGGCGCCGTCGGTTCATAATTCTTATGCACCCAGTCACGCTTTTTATCCCTGCCGCCGCCAAGGCCTTGCGTTGACGAAGCCCCGGGCGGCGCCGACAATGTGGAA
>JAJZRT010000047.1:0-7830 GCA_021802595.1 Pseudomonadota bacterium | reverse complement strand
CTATGGACGAAAAAGCCCTGCACGACGAGCAGCGCCTCATGCGCATGATGCGCAAGACCCTCACCTCCATCGTGCGCGACACCGCGCCGCGCGACGGCAACCCCAGCCCGCTGACCGAAGCCACCATCCTCGGCATCAAGGACTGCCTGGTCGTGATTTCCAGCCGCGAAGCGGAACTCGCCCAGCTGACCGGCCGCACCCTGGAAGAGCGTCCGCGCTTCACCGACGAGACGCCGACCAGCCACGCCGTCAAGATCAGCAGCATCCCGAAAAAGACGCACTGATGCATCGCGTTCTGCGACGCATCATTTTAGAGACAGCCCAATGCCGCAAGCCACCAGCCTGTTCACCGATGTCGAATCGAAGGTCGTCGGCACCTCGGCGGTGGTGATCTATTCGCCTTCCGGTAAAAAGCGCACGCGCTTTCCCGAGGGGGTGGTCGAGGTCTACGCCAGCGAGGACGACGCGCTGGCGCACGCCAACACCGCCAAGAGCCGCTACGCGGCGATTGCCAGCGGGCCGTCGCGCTCGTCCGAAGGCTTCAGGCTGTTTTATCTGGTGCGCTGGCTCGACTGACGGTTCAGTCCGCGCATGCCTCGCTCAGGTTGAACCGTAGACCTTGCGCCGTATCCGCTTCTCGCGCCGCCGTCGTGTTTCGTCGCCCTGCGTGAGCGGTGCACGCTTCTTACCCTCGAAGGGGTTCTTGCCTTCGTCTTCCTTAACCTGGATGCGAAGCGGCGTGCCCTGCAGCTTGAAGGCCTTGCGGAAACTGCTTTCCAGGTAGCGTTTGTAATCGTCGCGCAGGCCTTCCAGCGCGTTGCCGTGCAGCACGATGACCGGCGGGTTCTTGCCGCCCTGGTGCGCGTAACGCGGCTTCGGGCGGAACAGGCCGTTCTTGGGCGGCGCATGCTGTTCCACCGCCATCTCCAGCACCCGCGTCAGCTTGGGCGTCGACATCTTGATGAAGGCGGCGGCGTGCGCGGCCTCCACATCCTTCAGCAGGGTGTCCAGGCCCTTGCCCTTCAGCGCCGAGATGTAGTTGAAGCGGGCGAAATCGAGGAAGGCCAGCTTGCGGCCGATGTCGCGCTTGATGTCGTCGCGCTGCTCGGCCGACAGGCCATCCCACTTGTTGATCGCCACCACCAGCGCGCGCCCGGTTTCCAGCACGAAACCGGCCAGATGCGCATCCTGCTCGGAAATGTTCTCGCGCGCGTCGAGCACCAGCACCACCACGTTGGCGTCCTCGATCGCCTGCAGGGTCTTGATGACGGAGAATTTCTCGACCGTCTCGAACACCTTGCCCTTGCGCCGCACGCCGGCGGTGTCGATCAGGATGTAGGGCTTGCCGTCGCGCTCGAACTCGACGTAGATCGAATCGCGCGTGGTGCCCGGCTGGTCGAACGCGATGACGCGCTCCTCGCCGACCAGCGCGTTGACCAGGGTCGACTTGCCGACGTTGGGACGTCCCACCAGGGCGATCTTGGGGATGCCGAACTCGTCGGCGTGCTCTTCCTCTTCGGGAAACGGCGCCAGCGCCTCGTCCACCAGGTCGGCAATGCCGTCGCCGTGCGCGCCGGAAATCGCCAGCGGTTCGCCCAGTCCCAGTTCGTGGAATTCGGCGGTCACCACCGCGCGGTTCATGCCCTCGGCCTTGTTGACCGCGAGCAGCACCGGGCAGGTCGCGCGCCGCAGGCGGTCTGCGATCACCTTGTCCTGCGGCGTGAGGCCGCTGCGCGCATCGACCATGAAAACGATGGCGTCGGCCTCGTCGATGGCCTGCAGGGTCTGGCGCGCCATCTCGGCCATGATGCCCTCCCTGGCCACCGGCTCGAGGCCGCCGGTATCCACCACCAGGTAGGGTTTGCCGCCGATGCGTCCGCGTCCGTAATGGCGGTCGCGCGTCATCCCCGGCAAGTCGTGCACCAGGGCGTCACGCGTGCCGGTGAGGCGGTTGAACAGGGTGGACTTGCCGACGTTGGGACGTCCGACAAGAACCAGAGTGGGAAGCATGCTTATCCTTGCTGACGCGCCAGCGGTGCCGGCACGTCGGGTTCATTTGAGTCGGAAGGCCACGATGCTGCCCTTGTCCGTCTGCACGGCAAAGCCAGGACCGATGTCGACCGGGGCAGTGCGGACACGGCTGTCGACCCTCGCGCGCGCGACGAAACTGCCGTCGTCGGCAGACAGCACGTGCACATAGCCTTCCCCGTCGGCCACCACCACCCAGGCCCCCAGCGCCAGCGGCGCGGTCACCTCGCGGTGCGCCAGCTTGTCCTGCCGCCACACGGCACGGCCGCTGGTTTTGTCATAGGCCGTCACGGCATCCTTGTCGTCGGTCACATAGACGTTGCGCTCGTCCATGGCCAGTCCGCTGTTGCTGGAGGTCTCACGCGCCCACAGCAATTCGCCATTGCTGCGGGAAAAACAGGCCACCCGCCCCTGATAGGCGACGGCACAGACCTGGTTGTCATCCAGGGACGGATTGCCCATCACATCGGCCACCCGTTCGAGTTCGGTCGCCCCGTGGGGCTGCGCCACCGCGGCCTCCCACAACTGCGCGCCATTGGCTGCATTGAGCGCAACCAGCTTGCCGCCGGGAAAACCGGCATAGAGCACATCGTCGCGCACCGCCATGCCGCCGGAACCGCGCAGGCTCAGTACCGGCAACGTGCGGGTATACAGCCATTTGCGGCTGCCGTCGGCCACGGCCAGGCCCTGCACGCGGCCATCGCCGGTGCGTACGATGACGCTGTCGCCCACCACCAGCATCTGCCCGGCCACCTCGCTCGACAAATCCGCTTTCCAGCGTTCCTTGCCGTTGGCCCGATCCAGCGCCAGCAGCCCGCCCTTGCTGCTGCCCGCCAGCACCAGGCCCTGCCCTGCCCCTGCGCCGGCGGTCAGCTTCGCGCCGGTATCGGTTTTCCATACGGTGCTGCCATTGGCCACCGCAATACGCACAACCCGGCTGCCGCCCGCCGCGAATACATCGCCGCCTTCGACCTGGGGGCGAAGCAGATAGCCCTCGGTGTCGCCCGTTTCGCTTTTCCAGGCTTCAGTGAGGCTGGCGGCAGGTTTGAAGTCGACCAGCGCCGCAGGCTTGGGCTTGTCCGGGCCATGGCCGAACCAGCCACTTACCGTGCCGCACCCCGACAAGGCCAGCACCAGTCCTGCCACAATCAAGCGCATCTTCACTTGGTTTCTCCTCCCAATGCGTCGAGCTTCAGTTCGACGATGCTGCGATAGGGATTGTCGGCCTCCATCTTGCCGAACGCCGCCTGGTACGCCGCATGCGCATCAGCCCGTTTGCCCTGGGCCATCAGCACGTCGCCCCGCATGTCCTCGAAGCGGAAGGCGAACGCATCGCTGTGCGCGGCGGACAGGGTCTTAAGCGCAGCGTCATACTGCTTCTGATCAAGTTGCACACCGGCCAGATGCAGGCGCGCGAGGTCCTTGAGGGCGGGCTCCTTGCTGTTGGCCACCGCCCATTCCAGCTGGCTCTGTGCGCTTTTCAGGTCCTTGCCCACGACATTGAGCTTGGCCAGCAGCAGCGCGGCACGCGGGGCATAGGCCGTGTCCTTGTACTGATCGATCAGCATCGCACCGGCCTCGCGGGCGCCCTTGGCGTCGTTCGCCGCCAGCGACTGGGTCAGTTTTTCGTACACGGTGGCGGCTTCCAGGTTCTGCGTCACCGTGTGATTCTGCCAGTAGCGCCAGCCTGCTGCGGCCATGATCGCCACGGCCACGCCGACCATCACCAGGCTGCCCCAGCGTTTCCACCAGGCTTTCAGTTCGTCCAGCCGTTCCTGCTCGTCAAGATCGTAGGTTGCCATGCGCTATGCCTTTTTTAGATTGATGCCTTTTGAATGAATTGGATCGCCAGCGCCACCTCGACGCGGGTCTGCTCTGTCGTGTCGCGCAGCGGTTTCAGCGTCACCTGCTGCATCGCGGCCTCGTCGTCGCCGATGATCACCGCATAGCGTGCGCGGCTGGCATCGGCCTTTTTCATCTGCGACTTGAAGCTGCCGCCGCCGCAGTGCAGCACGGCGGCGAGTCCCGCGCTGCGCAGTGCGCCCGCCACCTGCCAGGCGAAGGCCTGCGCGGCATCGCCGGCGTGGACGATGTAGGCATCCGGAACCGGTGTCGCAATGGTCCGGCCGCCTGCCTCGACCAATGCAAGCAGCCGCTCGATGCCCATCGCGAAGCCGGCCGCCGGTGCCGGCTTGCCTCCCAGCTGTTCGATCAGGGTATCGTAGCGCCCGCCAGCGCATACCGTGCCCTGCGCGCCGAGCTGGTCGGTCACCCATTCGAACACGGTACGGTTGTAGTAGTCGAGCCCGCGCACCAGCCTGGGATTGATCTCGAACGCGATGCCGTTAGCGCGCAGCAGCGCCTGCACCGCGTCGAAGTGCACCAGCGCCTCGTCTTCAAGTTCGTCCATCAGCCTGGGCGCGGTGTCGTTGAGCGCCTGCATCGCCGGGTTCTTGCTGTCGAGAATGCGCAGCGGGTTGCTGTGCAGGCGGCGCCTCGCGTCCTCGTCGAGCGCATCCTGGTGCGCTTCGTAATACGCGATCAGCTTCTGCCGATGGCGCTGCCGCGATTCGTGGTCACCCAGCGTGTTGAGTTGCAGCGTCGGCGCGATGCCGAGCTCGCGCCACAGGTCGGCGCACATCACGATCAGCTCGGCATCGGTATCGGGGCCGGCGAAACCGAGGGCCTCGACGCCGACCTGATGAAACTGCCGGTAGCGGCCCTTCTGCGGACGCTCGTGGCGGAACATCGGACCGGTGTACCACAAGCGCTTGCCCCCGTCGTACAGCAGGTTGTGCTGAATCACCGCACGAACCGACGACGCCGTCCCCTCCGGCCGCAGCGTCAGCGATTCGCCGTTGAGTTCGTCGACGAAGGTATACATCTCCTTCTCGACGATGTCGGTCACTTCGCCGATGGCGCGCTTGAACAGGCCCGTGTGTTCGAGAATGGGCGTGCGCATCTCGCGGTAGCCATAACGCCGCAGCCAGTCGCGCACGGTCGCCTCGAAGCCCTGCCAGGTGTCGGCGGCATCGGGCAGGCAGTCGTTCATGCCGCGCACGGATTGAATGTTGTTGCTCATAAGTTAATCAAGACAAATGCGGTCACGCAGCGCCGTAATGGCTGCGCACGTAGTCCTCGACGATCGCCTGGAAATCCGCGGCGATGCGGTCGCCCTTCAGCGTTACTGTCTTCTCGCCGTCGACGTACACCGGCGCGACCGGCACTTCGCCGGTGCCCGGCAGCGAGATGCCGATGTTGGCATGCTTGGATTCGCCGGGGCCGTTGACCACACAGCCCATCACCGCCACCTGCATGGATTCGACGCCGGGATACTGGCCGCGCCAGACCGGCATCTGGTTGCGCAGGTAACTCTCGATGTCCTGCGCCAACTCCTGGAACACGGTCGAGGTGGTGCGGCCGCAGCCGGGACAGGCGGTGACCTGCGGGGTGAAGGCACGCAGCCCCAGCGCCTGCAGGATTTCCTGGCCGACGCGGACTTCCTGCGCGCGCTCGCCGCCCGGCTCGGGTGTCAGGGAAATGCGGATGGTGTCGCCGATGCCCTCCTGCAGCAGCACCGCCAGCGCGGCGGTCGAGGCGACGATGCCCTTGCTGCCCATGCCGGCCTCGGTCAGGCCCAGATGCAGCGGGTAATCGCACTGCGACGCCAGATCGCGGTATACGGAAATCAGGTCCTGCACCCGGCTCATCTTGCACGACAGGATGATCCGGTCGCCGCCGAGGCCGAGTTCCTCGGCCTTCTTCGCCGACTCGAGCGCGGAGGCCACCATCGCGCGGCGCATCACCACCTCGGCGTCCTCCGGCTGCGCCAGGCGCGCGTTGTCGTCCATCATGCGCGCCGCCAGCGCCTGGTCGAGGCTGCCCCAGTTGACGCCGATGCGCACCGGCTTGTCGTAGCGGCACGCCACCTCGATCAGGGTGGCAAACTGCTCGTCGCGCTTGTTGCCGCGCCCGATGTTGCCGGGGTTGATCCTGAGCTTGGCGAGCGCCTCGGCGCACGCCGGCACCTGGGTCAAGAGCTTGTGCCCGTTGAAGTGGAAGTCGCCGATCAGCGGAACACGACAGCCGAGCACGTCGAGGCGTTCGCGGATGCGCGGCACCGCCGCGGCGGCCTCCAGCGTGTTGACGGTGAGGCGAACCAGTTCGGAACCGGCCTCGGCGAGCGCCTGCACCTGGCGCACGGTGGCGGTGACATCGACGGTGTCGGTATTGGTCATCGACTGCACCACCACGGGGGCGTCCCCGCCGACCCGCACTTGGCCGATCTGCACCTGACGGGTGGGACGACGGATAATCTGGGACATCATTCTTCCAGCGTAAAGCGGGCGACCATGCCGTCGATGAACGGCCGCAGGTCGATGGGGCGACCGTTGTAGGTCATCCGGACTTGTTGGGCATTGCCGATCACCACGTCGAAGGGCGGCTGGCCCCGGACATCCATGTGGCTGCCCGCCGGGCTGAGCTGGCGAAGCAGCATGCGGCCGCTGGCATCCTTGATTTCGGTCCACGACTTGTCGCCGAATTCGAGGTGCAGCAGGCTGCCATCCATCGCAGGCCCGGCTGTCACGGGCGCGGCGGCAGCCGGTGCCGGCACCGGGGGTGCCATGGGGGTGACCGGGGCAGCGGGCACGGCGGCAGCCGGTGCCGCAACAGGCGCCGCTGCCGGTGCCGGGTGCGACGGCGCCATTGCCGGCCGCGGATTGACCGGACCTTCTCCCGCCTCGCTGTTGAGCCATAGATACAGTGCGACCGGCACGGCCACGACCAGCAGCAGGCCGAGCAGCGCCAGGAGCAGCCATGGCGAGGCCAGCCAGGAACGCGACACGGGTGGCTCGACCGGGGTGACTGCCGGCGGGTCGGCCGGGGCACCGGCCATCCGTGCCAGCAGGGATTCCGGATCGAGCCCCAGCAGGCGCGCGTAGTTGCGCACGAACCCGCGCGCAAACACCGGCTGGCCGAGACTTTCAAAATCGTCCCGCTCCATCGCCTCGATCTGGCGATGCATCAGGCGCAAGCGCACGGCGGCATCTTCCAGCGTGAGTCCCTGCGCTTCGCGCGCCTCCCGCAAAAGCTGCCCGACCGCCGCCTGCCCGCTCCCACTCATTCGAAATGCCCCGTCAGCATAAGCTGCGTCTCGTTCGAATCGGGAAAACGCTTGCGCAACTGCAGGGCATAGGAGGCTTCCTGCGCATGGTCGCCCAGCTTGCGTTCGAGCCGCACGCCCAGCCACAGGCTTTCCGCGGTCGGCGGCGCCAGTTCGTCATGGCGTCCCAGCAGCCGTTGTGCTTCCATCAGCCGCCCCTGGCGGAAATTCAGCCCCGCCAGCTTGAGTACCGTGTTGGGGCTGTCGGGCTGCAACTTGAGCGCCTTGGCCAGATTGGCCTCGGCCAGCGCAATATCGCCCTTCTTTTCAGCGCACAGCCCGGCATTGGTCATGGCCAGTTCGGGCTGGGTGTACAGCGGGTTGCGAATGGCCATGCTGAACTGTGCAAGGCCTTCGTCGTAACGGCCGCGGGTGCAGAGAAACCAGCCGTAGTTGTTGCGCGCATCCGAGTCTTTGCTGTCCAGCTCGATGGCACGGCGGAAATTGTCCTCGGCCAGCTTGTCCTCGGCCAGGTCCATGTAGATCATGCCGTAGATGTTGTAGGCGGGGCCGTAGCGATTGTCGGCCGTGATCGCCTTGCGCAGCTCGTCAAGCGCAACCTTGTACTGGGCGCGCGTGAAATAGGCCCCGGCCAGATCCGTGAATGCCTTCGCACGCTCTCGGCTCTGGCTATCGGC
>JAJZRT010000046.1 GCA_021802595.1 Pseudomonadota bacterium | reverse complement strand
CGATGCTGACTCCGACATCAAAACTGTGGTCCTGCCAGGTGAAGCGCAGGGCATGAGCGCTGCGCAACAGATCTTCGGCAATGCGCATTGCAAGATCCAGATCGCAGTGTCTGAGCAATATTCCGAACTCGTCGCCGCCGAGCCGCGCGATCACGTCGGATTCGCGCGTACCGTCGCGCAGAGTCGTGCTGATCCGGCGCAGCAGTTCGTCACCCGCGGCGTGTCCGCAGGTGTCGTTGACAACCTTGAACTGGTCCATATCGAGAAAGCACAGGGCATGGCCCCGTTCTTGAAGCTTTACCTCGTCCAGGGTGATCTGCAGTTGCCTTTCGAATTCGCGGCGATTGAACAGTCCGGTAAGCGCATCGTGGGTTGCCTGGTAGGATAGCTGGCGCGCCATGCGGCGTACGTGCCCGACGTCGTGAAACACCATGATCGCGCCAACCCGATCGCCATTGCGGTTGTGGATGGGCGCAGCCGACGGAGCGATGTCCAGTTCCCGCCCGTCGGGGCACAGCATGATCACGTGATCCATGAGACCGACCATGGCGTCTTCGCGCAGGCATCGTTCCACCGGCCCCTCAATGGGACTGCGCGTCTCCTCGTCGATCAGCTTCAGCACATCGCCTAGTGGCTGTCCGGTGGCGTCTGACAGATTCAGGCCGGTCAGGGATTCCGCCACCGGGTTCATGTACTCCACCACCGCGTGCCTGTCAGTCGTAATTACCGCATCGCCGATGGAATGCAGGGTCACCTCGGCACGCTCCTTTTCTGCGAAAAGCGCCGACTCGGATCGCTGTACGTCTGCCAGCGCTTCGCGCAATGCCTGTTGCTGGGATGCGCTGAAGTCGAGCGCCCGGTTTATGAAGCCGGACAGGAATCCGAACTCGTCGTCGCGCATCTCGTCGAACCGAATCGAGGTCTCGCCACTTCCAAAGGCATGGGCAGCCGCGACCATGCGCTCGAATGGCCGTGACAGAAAGCGCCTCAGCACCCACTGCAGCACCAGACCGAATGCCAGAATGATCGCTCCCATGAAGATCAGTATTCGCCGCCGTGCTGTGGCCACCGCGCCGGCGACCGGCGGTTCGTATATTGTGGCAAAGGCGCTTTCCGTCCGGTTCGCACCGTGTCCGCTAGCATATCGAATCAAGCGCGGCAGCACGGTCAGTCCGGTACCGGTGTCCCCGGTTTGCACCGATTCGGTGCCGATGTGGATGCTGGCACCGGCAATGCCGTTTTCACGCCGCAGCTGCTGCGCCACGATCTGCAGTTGTGCCGTTGGGAGGCGGGGTTGACGAATCAGATATTGCTGCAGGGCATAGGCAAAGCGATCGGCATGCGCCTGATCGCGGAAGACCATGTTCCGTTCCTGGTCATGCAGCAGCACCAGCGAAATCGAGATGCCCACGAGGATCATGCCCCAGAAAACAATGCCCATGATCTTCATGGACAGTGTCGAGCCCCGGACACCGTGGGAGATGGCGGCCAGGTGGTCGAAATCAGTCATTTCAGCCCGACCCACCTGAAACACATGACCATGGGACAGATTCCGCTCAGTCCGGCTCCGAAAAATGCGAAGCCGATGAACCACGGCAAAAACCACAGCTGCCTGGCAAACAGGATGCTACCCAGGGCAAGGACTGCCGCCGTAAGCAAAGACAATGCCCGTTCCGCCTCGAAATCGAGCCTGGCCGCGCCCGGCGCGGCCTCACGGAGTATGTCTGCGGAATGCGGACGCGCGCCGGACCGCAGGTGCATCGTGAGACCGGAGATGCGCCATGGTGTCATGCCCTGGAAAACGGACAGTGCGATCAGACCGTAAACGACATAATGCAAGTCGAAATACAGCGCGATCAGCAAAACCGATGCGAAGACGATACGAAAAGTGCGTTCAGTCATGAAACCCCATCCCCGCAGGACGCCGCGCCGATTTGGCGTGGGGCCCCGGTGCGGCAGTTGCGGCGACTGCCTAAGGCTGTCGCCGATGCCTTGTTGTCGACCGCCCCAAAACAATTGAGTGGTTTTGCCAGTATCTTTGCAATAACCATGCCGGGGCTCCGGGAAACCCATCCCGATTCGGCTGGCCATGTGTAGGATGCAGGGGGCACCGAGGGTGTCCACAGGCTGAAAACTTTCGCGCGATCCGGTAAAGTCGCCGTTTTTGGGCAGCACACGACCCGCTTGCGGTCGTCCACTGACAGCAGGACTGAGGAAAACCCATGCTTGATTACAAGATTGCCCCGTCGATCCTGTCGGCGGACTTCGCCCGGCTCGGCGAAGAAGTTACCACGGTGTTGGCAGCCGGTGCCGATATTGTCCATTTTGACGTCATGGACAACCACTATGTGCCCAACCTGACGATCGGGCCGCTGGTATGCGAGGCGCTGCGCAAGCACGGGGTCAAGGCCGACATCGATGTTCATCTGATGGTCAAGCCGGTCGATCGTATCATCCCGGATTTTGCCAAAGCCGGCGCCACCTACATCACCTTTCATCCGGAAGGCACCGAACATATCGACCGCTCGCTGCAGCTGGTGCGGGATTCGGGCTGCAAGTCCGGTCTCGTGTTCAACCCGGCGACACCGCTCGATTACCTCAAGTATGTCCTCGACAAAATCGATATGGTGCTGTTGATGTCGGTCAATCCGGGATTCGGCGGCCAGAGCTTCATCCATTCCAGCCTGGGAAAACTGCGGGAAGCGCGGCGCATCATTGACGACAGCGGCCGCAGCATCCGTCTAGAAATAGACGGAGGGGTGAAAGTCGACAATATCCGCGAAATTGCCGCAGCGGGCGCCGACACCTTTGTTGCCGGTTCGGCCATATTCAGCACCCCCGACTACAAGGCGACCATCGCAAAGATGCGCGCAGAGCTGGCCAAGGCGAAATGAACTCCACCTACCCGCGTCCGGAAGGCGCACAGTTCCCTCTCGAAGTCAGCATGGTGATGATCGACCTCGACGGGACCCTGGTTCATACCGCGCCGGATCTGGCAACGGCGGCGAACCGCATGCTTGCCGAACTCGGCCTGCCCGTGCACGACATGGCTGCCGTGGAGTCCTGGATCGGAAACGGCGTGCCGCGTTTAGTGAAACGGGCGCTGACCGGGGAAATGGAAGCCGAGCCGGATCCGGTTCTGTTCGAGAAGGCCTACGCGCTTTACCAGAAGCATTACGCCGCCTGCGTATCACAGCAGAGCCGACCATTTCCGGGTGTGGTTGAAGGGCTCGATCAGCTTAAGAAAATGGGGTTCGATCTCGCCTGCATCACCAACAAGGCGCAGGTGTTTACCGATCCACTGCTGCGCGATCTGCGGTTGCGGGAGTATTTCGGGCTCGTTCTGAGCGGAGACAGCCTGTTGCGCAAGAAACCCGATCCGCTGCCTCTGCAGCACGCCTGTGCCCACTTCGGCATTCGCTGCGAGCAGGGCGTTCTGGTAGGTGACTCGCGAAGCGACGTGCAGGCGGCACGTGCCGCGCAGATGCCTGTTATTTGTGTTGCGTATGGGTATAATCACGGGCAAGACATACGCGAGTCCGGGCCGGACGCAGTCATCGACTCGCTAGCAGAGTTACCCCACTACCTGAGGCGGCGCCCGTAAAGGGTGCGCGACCACCGGATTTGGCCATATCACGCATGACAGAGAAGTGGATGCAGCTGCCGGAACGATGGTACAGGCGTTCCGTTGTGCCAGTGCGTCGTCTTTGTTCCTGTGATCCGGTGGTGAACCATGCTGCTCAGCAAATTCGAGTTTGACCGTTACGCTGTCCGGGGTGCAAACCGCATCCCGCTGATGCGCGAGGTCCTGGCGGACCTTGACACTCCCCTGAGTACCTATCTCAAGCTTGCCCGCGGCCGCTACAGCTATCTGTTCGAGTCGGTCCATGGCGGCGAGAAGTGGGGACGGTACTCGATTATCGGACTGCCGTGCCGCACTGTGATACGGGCCTTCGGCAACGATGTCAGCATCGAGAGCGACGGCGAGATCATCGAGCGCAACACCGTCGTTGACCCGCTGGACTATATTCGCGGCATCCGCACGCGCTATTCGGTGCCGCCGCTGCCGGGTCTTCCCCGGTTCACCGGCGGGCTGGTCGGCTGTTTCGGCTACGACACGGTCCGCCTGATCGAACCGGTGCTGGGAAGCAGCGGGAAGCCGGACGAGATCGGGGGGCCGGATATCCTTCTGATGGTCTCCGACGAAGTGGTCGTGTTCGACAACCTCGCCGGCAAGCTGTATGCCGTGATCCATGTCGATCCTGCGGCCGAGCATGCATACGACAAGGGAGCGCGCCGTCTGGACGAACTGGTCGGCCGTTTGCATGACGGTCTGCCGCTGCCGCGTCGCGGGGTGTCGGACGTACCGTTGCGGGAAGAGGATTTCGTTTCGGGATTCACTCAATCGGGATTCGAGGCGGCGGTGGAAAAGTCGAAGGATTACATCCGCGCCGGAGACATCATGCAGGTAGTTCTGTCCCAGCGACTGTCGGTTCCGTTCGAACATCCGCCACTCGATCTCTACCGGGCGCTGCGCACTCTCAATCCTTCGCCGTACATGTACTACATGGACTTGGGCGACATCCACGTGGTTGGGTCATCGCCTGAGATTCTGGTGCGTCTGGAGGACGGCAGTGTGACGCTGCGGCCCATCGCCGGCACTCGACCGCGCGGTCGAGACGAACAGGAGGATCGGGCGCTGGAGCACGAACTGCTGTCCGATCCCAAGGAGCTCGCCGAGCATCTCATGCTTATCGATCTCGGGCGCAACGATGTCGGGCGCGTGGCACGCATCGGCAGCGTGAAGGTCACCGACAAGATGATGATCGAACGCTATTCGCACGTCATGCACATAGTATCCAACATTACCGGAGAGCTGAGGCACGGTCTTGATGCCATCGATGTACTGCGGGCGACGTTTCCCGCAGGGACGGTGAGCGGTGCCCCCAAGGTGCGTGCGATGGAGATCATCGATGAACTCGAGCCGGTCAAGCGTGGTATCTATTCCGGAGCCATCGGCTATATCGGCTGGAACGGAGCCATGGATACAGCCATTGCGATCCGCACCGCAGTGATCGCCAATGGCAAGCTCCACATCCAGGCCGGAGCGGGAATTGTCGCCGATTCAGTGGCGCGCAATGAATGGCACGAGACAATGAACAAGGCGCGTGCGATTTTCCGGGCTGCTGCCCTGGCGGCTACGGGTCTCGATCAACGCGACTGGCGCAATGAGGCGCATCACGGAAGCGACATCCGCAATGTCTGATGCGGGCGCCCAGCCGGCGCGGAAGTGAGAGAAATCAGTAGGTCACTAGAATTTACGCTTAGTAAGGCAATACGCTTCTCTGTCAGGAAGATTTCTCCATAACTTGACTGATAAAGGCCCCAGAATGTATTCATTTCTTCGACCGTTTATTCCAGCCAGTGTGCGTGTCATGCTTAAAAGAATGTTAGTTCGACTTGGTTTAATGGAAAGTCCCGGTGTTATTAGCGATAGTGCGAATCGAACATCCGGCACTAAGAATACTACAGAATCTCAGAGGGCTGCGGAATCCTCCCTAGTGTTTAAGTTTGAGGCCACTAAAGATACAGGGCCACTTGGCAGAACGACAGAAGTCGCGGGACAGAAATTTGAGACACTGCAATATAGGCCTGATGATTTTTACGATCACTTTCCGTGTTTCACCAGTGCAAAAAATATCTCCAGATTTATCTCGTTTTACGAATGCTACAAAAAGACCCTCAACATTTCGGGCCACATAGCTGAAGTCGGTGTTTATCGCGGGGCGGTGTCATTCTTCTTTACAAAGCTCGGGCTTTTGTATGAGCCGCAAGGTCTTACACAGGTTCACGGGTTTGATTGGTTCAGGGAGCCGGAAGGTGACAACGCCCCTAAATTTCCTGATCCAGCTTCCTACTATGAACCTTTTGAGAGAATATCAACTGTCGTTAATGTTCAGGGCCTTCAAACGCACTTCTTGCTTCATAAGCTTGATGTTCTAACGGAGCTAGAAGACTTTTTCAAAGAAAACGATTACCTCCGTTTCAAGATCGTTTTCCTTGATGCAGGTAGGTATGACCTTGTTGCGAAGTGCATAAATGAGTTTTGGCCCCGGCTGTCGCAAGGCGGAATCTTGATTCTTGATCAATACAATTTCGAGGTTGCCCCTGGAGAAACATTGGCTGTGCGCGACCTGCTTCCGGAAGATGCAGTCATTCGAACATTCCCTAATGGATGGATGCCCACGGCTTATGTCATTAAAGGGGAGAAGTTGGCGACATGCGGGGAATGTCATTGATGGAATATTGGGAGATGGCTAAGTTACGGCAACAAATGACCATTAGGGTGATAGGGCTGATGGCGAAGCCTTCGGCGTGGTCCAGTCAGCGACAAGTTAGCGAAGGCGCGGGGTGTGGTTTGAGTCGGGGCCGATATAGGGGACAATAGCGGCTTTCGTGCATTCGGTTCCAGACCATCGGTGCGGGAGTATCAAAATAAATAGCGGGTATCTGAGCGGGTATCAAGACTGATTTACTGGAACCATATCTATACAGAACAAAAGGATATCCGCGATATGCTGCTGATGATCGACAATTACGACTCTTTTACCTATAACCTGGTCCAGTACCTGGGCGAGCTGGGCGCGGACGTGCATGTGGTGCGAAACGACGAGATCACCGTCGAAGCGATCGGGGAATTGGCGCCGCAGCGCATCGTCATTTCGCCCGGGCCGTGCACGCCCAACGAGGCCGGAGTGTCCATTGAGACCGTCCGCCGTTTCGGCGGACACATTCCGATACTCGGCGTGTGCCTGGGCCACCAGAGCATCGGCCAGGCTTACGGGGGGCGCATCGTGCCTGCCCAACGGCTTATGCACGGAAAGACCTCCTGGATCCATCACGACAGCCAAGGCGTTTTTCGGGGGTTGCCCAATCCGTTTGAGGCCACACGCTATCATTCACTGGTGATCGAGCGTGCCAGTTTGCCGGATTGCCTGGAGATCACTGCATGGAGCGCGGACGACGACGAGATCATGGGGGTGCGGCACCGGGAATTTGCGGTCGAAGGTGTACAGTTTCATCCCGAGTCCATCCTGACCCAGTGCGGCCATGAGTTGCTGAAAAATTTCCTTGATTCGAGCGCTTAGCAGAATGCCACCCGCCGGCAAGCGCCCGGTGGGGCGATCACCCCGTCAAATGAAGAGCTGACCATGGACCTGTCATCCGCAATCCGGACCGTTGTCGAGCGGCGCGACCTCGATTCGGCGGAAATGTACGAAGTCATGCGTGCCATCATGACCGGGGCAGCCACGCCCGCCCAGATCGGCGGCCTGCTGATCGGCTTGCGCATGAAAGGGGAGACTGTTGAGGAGATCGCTGCGGCTGCGCGCGTCATGCGTGAACTCGCAACCGCAGTGCAGGTGGCCGATACCAGCCATCTCGTCGATACCTGCGGCACCGGCGGAGACGGGGCCTGTACCTTCAATATCTCCACCGCCAGCGCGTTCGTTGTGGCTGCCGCCGGCGGGCGTGTGGCCAAGCACGGCAATCGATCGGTCTCCAGCCGCTCCGGCAGTGCCGATGTGCTCGAGGCCGCAGGCGTGAAAATCGATCTTACGCCGGCCCAGGTAAGCCGCTGCATCGAGGAGATCGGGGTCGGATTTTTGTTCGCACCGCGCCATCATGGTGCCATGCGGTACGCCATCGGACCGCGCCGCGAGATGGGCGTGCGGACGATCTTCAACCTGCTTGGTCCATTGACCAATCCTGCCGCCGCGCCGGCCCAGCTGATCGGTGTCTTCAGCGATAGCTGGCTGGAGCCGCTGGCGCTTGTTCTGGGGCGTCTCGGCAGCCGGCATGTGCTGGTTGTGCACGCCGAAGACGGCCTAGACGAGATCAGTGTGGGCGCGACTACCCAGGTCGCCGAGTTGCGGGATGGCGTGGTGCGCCGCTTCTCCATCTGGCCGGAGGAATTCGGCATTCGCCGCGGCGATGTGCGGTCGCTGGTGGTCGGCGGAGCGGCCGAGAGCCTTGCGATGATGCAGCGGGCGCTGGACGATACGCCCGGGGCAGCGCGCGATATCGTCGTGCTTAATGCCGGTGCCGCGATCCACGTGGCCGGATTGGCCCCCGATCTCGCCGCGGGAGTGCGCACGGCCGCCGCGCTTATTGCCAGCGGCGCGGCGCGTGCCAAGCTCGATGCCCTGGTGGCGTTCACCCGCCAGTTTGGCTCCGCCGGCTGAGGTTATAGTCCGATCATGCGATTTTCCGTCGCAACAGCACTGAGCGAAATAGCTTCATGGCCAATAGCCCCGATGTTCTGAAACGCATCCTGGCGCACAAAGTGTGCGAGGTGGCCGCACGCACTGCGCGACTGAGTCTGTACGAGGTCAGCGAACGTGCGCGCTCGGCGGGTGCAACACGTCCATTTGCGGCAGCCATCCGGGCGCAGATCGCGGCAGGCCATCCGGCGATTATTGCCGAGATAAAGCGGGCATCACCGAGCAGAGGGCTGCTGCGTGCCGATTTCCGGGCTGCGGAGATCGCAGCGTCCTATGAGCGCGGCGGCGCCACCTGTCTTTCGGTGCTGACCGATTCCGAGTTCTTCCGCGGTGCGGATGAGCATTTGCGGGAAGCGCGAAGCTCCTGTTCCCTGCCGGTTCTGCGCAAGGACTTCATCATTGACCCCTATCAGGTTTTCGAGGCGCGTGCGATCGGAGCCGATTGCGTGCTGTTGATTGTCGCAGCCCTGGAAGATGCACAGCTCTCTGAACTCTGCCGGCTGGCCATGAGCCTGGGTATGGATGTGCTGGTAGAGGCCCACGATGCGCACGAAGTAGAGCGTGCACTGCGCCTGGACACCCCCCTGATTGGCATCAACAACCGTGACTTGCACACTTTTTCTACAAGCCTGGATGTAACTGTTGCGCTTCTGCCGCGCATCCCGCAGGATCGCATCGTCGTGACGGAAAGCGGCATTCATACCCAGGCGGACGTGGCGCGTATGCGCCGCGAACGGGTAAATGCCTTTCTGGTTGGCGAAGCCTTCATGCGGGCGCCGGATCCGGGCGCCAAGCTCGCTGAGCTGTTCGGAACTGGGATCGATGAGCCAAATGCCGCGAAGCGCGGCACCTCATAGCACCCGGTCTGGTTTTGTGCAGATGCGTGGTTTTGTACCGACATCACACAGATGGGGTGTTTCATGAAAGCTATGATCAAGTGGGCCGGAGGCGCGAGCTTCGTCGGTGAGTCGGAATCCGGCCACAGTGTCGTCATGGATGGCGCGCCTGACAGTGGCGGCCGGAATCTCGGGGCGCGTCCGATGGAGATGGTATTGATCGGGATGGGCGGGTGCACCGCATTTGACGTGGTGCACATCCTGCGCAAGGGGCGCCACGATGTCACGGATTGTGCTGCCTACCTCGATGCCGAACGCGCGGACACCGACCCCAAGGTGTTTACCCGCATTCACGTGCACTTTGTGGTTAGCGGAAGGCAGCTCAAGCCAGGGGTGGTGGAGCGCGCGGTCAAGCTGTCTGCGGAAAAATACTGTTCGGCATCGATCATGCTCGCCAAGACCGCGGTGATCACCCATGATTTCGAGATTGTGGGGGTCGCATGAGGATCCCGGCTACCGCCGCCGGGCTGGTCCGCGCCCGGCGTAGGGTTGTCCGGCGCCTGTCGGCAGGTGTCCGGTTCGGCGCCGGCAGATGCGTTTCGTTCGGTCCCCGGGTTGACGGTGGCGCAAGCCTGCGGAGGGATTCATGAGACAGCCCGTTTCCACGCTCGGCTTGCGGCATGTCGCGCTGCAGGTCCGCAGGTTCGAGGAATGCGAACAATTCTATACTGCGTTGCTGGGCATGAAGGTGGAATGGCGGCCGGATGCGGACAATGTCTACCTTACGACCGGGCACGACAACCTGGCGTTGCACCGGGCCCGGCCCGATTTCGTGGCCGGCCCGGATCAAAGGCTTGATCATATTGGGTTCATCCTGGCGGCCCCGGAACATGTGGATGCCTGGTGCGATTTCCTGCGCACGCATGGCGTAACAGTCACGCGCGATCCGCGCACGCACCGCGACAGGGCACGCAGTTTCTATTGTCTCGATCCGGACGGCAACAGCGTGCAAATTATCTATCATCCCCCCTTGGCCGGCGTCCGCGCCGATTAAATCCGGGATCGGAGGGAATTGCACCATTGCTTTCCGGCCATCCCTGGCCAAGGGCGACGGCGCGTCCCTGATCCTTCGTGGCGTGCGGTTGCATAAACCCTGCTAATTGCCAACTTGTCTGCGAATACGGGTTATAATTGTTTTGGGGGCAAACAACCGGATTGCGGCGGTAACAGCAGTTCGGTGCGTGGCCGCCACCCCTTGACCAACGATCTGCAGTGCCAGTACGAAATTAGGTGAGTACAGATGTCTGATACCTCGGGTTTCGAAAAAGAAGTTGCGCGAGTAATCGTAGAATCACTCAATTTGGAAGATGTCGATCCGGAGAGAATCGATCCGGAGGCGCCCCTGTTCAGGGAGGGTCTGGGGCTGGATTCTATCGACGCCTTGGAGCTGGCTCTGGCCATTTCCAAGAAATATGGGTTCAAGCTGCAGTCCGACGACAGGAACAATACGGATATCTTCAGGTCGCTGCGTACGCTGTCGCGGCACGTCGAACAGAATCGTGTTTACTGAATGGTCCTGATGCGTATGCCCGTTACGGCAGTGGTACCGCAGCCCGCCATATTCGGATTGTTCGTCACAAGCCTGGTGTGCCATGTTGCCGTCAGTCCTGCTCGGACCGGGCGGGACCCGCAGTCGCACCTGGAATATCTGATCAGGATTATGTGAAGGGGGGCGGATGGGAGACCCGCAGGGTTCCACGGTATCCAGCGAAGAGCTAGAGCTGGCAAAAGCAGTAGTTTCTGCACTTAATCTGGATATTTTGCCGGAAGACATTGACCCGGAAGCACCGCTTTATGGTGCTGGCTTGGGGCTGGATTCGATCGATATACTGGAAGTTGCGCTGGTGATTTCGCGAATTTACGGCTTCCCGCTTCGTTCCGAAGGCGGGGATAATATGCTGATTTTCCGCTCGCTTCGCAGCCTAAGTCGGCACGTCCAGTCGCATCGATCGAAATAGCCGCAGGCGGGTTCCGATAATGTTCAGCCCTACTTTTTCCGACAGCCGGACGAGCCGCGTGCTGCAATGAGCAATGCCATGACGGAAGAGATCGCCGTTACCTCGCCGCGGCTGGTATGTGCTGCTCCCGCACAACTTGAAGCCGTGCTGGCCAAATCCGCAGGAAAGATTCTGGGGGTGCTCGCATATGCTGCCGCCAAGCCCGACTGGCCGGCGGGCGAAGTGCCATGCACCTGGGTGACGCTACCGGTGTTCAGGGGGGAAGCCTGGTACGAGGTGTGGATTTCGACACGTGCCGCGGTGGTGAGCCGCGATTCAGGGCTCAGCTTCTCCCATGATGGCGGCCTGCTCTTTGGCAGCCTGGTGCTGGCCGACGCAGATTCTGGACAGATCGATCGGAAGGCGTTTGCCGCATATTCGGCAATTTTCGACCTCCTTGACCGCACGGGCTATCCCGAGTTGCTCCGGGTATGGAATTATTTTCCCAATATCAACGATGCGGACCACGGAATGGAGCGCTATCGCGAGTTCAATGCGGGGCGCTATGAAGCCTTTAGCAGAAAAGGCCGTGCTATAGGCGACGGAATGGTGCCCGCAGCCTGTGCGCTCGGAACCCGTCAGGGCACTTTGGTAGTCTGTTTCCTGGCGGGCAGGACTCCTGGCATTTATATCGAAAATCCGCGCCAAACGAATGCCTATCTCTATCCCAGCGATTTCGGTCCGAGGAGCCCGACTTTTTCGCGCGGAGTGCTGGTGGGAGATGCGCTGCTCGTTTCAGGAACAGCAAGCATCGTCGGTTCCAAAACGATGCACCCCGGTAATGTCCTGCGGCAGCTGGACGAGACGCTCGAGAATCTGCGTGTGGTAGTCGCTCAGGCACGCGCGCGCGGATTTTCCGCTTCGGATCCGGCCGGGCTCAGTCTCAACGTCTATCTGCGCCATGCCACGGACTATCCTGTGGTGCGCGGACGGCTTGATGCCGAATTCGGCGGGGCCCGTATTGCCTATTTGCAGGCGGACGTTTGTCGCGCCGACCTGCTGGTCGAGATCGAGGCCTTCTGGATGCCAATCCTCTGACCCTGAACATGATCGTCCGCCAGAAACCAC
>JAJZRT010000045.1 GCA_021802595.1 Pseudomonadota bacterium | reverse complement strand
ATCTGGTGGGCTTTAAGTGGGCACCGAAACAAGAGCTTTTTGTCGCACCCATGTGGACGCCGGCACGCGAGGACATGCTTATTGAGCTTTGCGGCGAAATCGGAGACGAGGATAAAAGCCTGGTCGCGCGCGCGGAGGACCGCGCCGAACGCTTCGAGGATTACAGCAGTAACCGCGAACAGGAAGCCGAAGCAGCACGCCAGGCGGTGCACGCCATCGCTGACAATATTCCCTTTGGTCAGCCGATCCTGATAGGGCATCACAGCGAGCGCCGGGCGCGCAAGGACGCGGAGCGCATCGAGAACGGCATGAGAAAGGCCGTCAAACTTTGGGACACCGCCGACTACTGGAAGCGGCGAGCCGCTGGCGCCGTGGGTGCGGCACTCTACAAAGAGCGGCCGGACGTGCGCGCGCGCAGGATCAAGGGCCTAGAGGCTGACAAACGCAAGGCCGAGCGCAACAAGGCCGAGGCAGAAAAATTCCTCAACGCCTACCGCGACCCGGAGGCCCGCACGGCGACCTTGAAAGACGGCCGGGGATTGCTGTCCGCGCTGTTGGCCACCTTCGAGGGCGGGCTTTCCTTTGAAAACCGCATGCGCTTTGAGCGCGGAGAGCTGGGACTCGATGAGGCCCTGAAAATGGCGACAAGGGCCAAAGAGCGCATTATCGCTCACGCTGCGCGCTGGATCGCCCACTATGACAACCGCTTGGCCTATGAGCGCGCCATGCTGGGAGACGCTGGAGGCACGGCCGCAGATCAGATCAAGCCGGAAAAAGGCGGGGCTTGTCGCTGCTGGGCTTCCCCATACGGGGGTTGGTCGTATATCCAGAAGGTGAACCGGGTTAGCGTGTCGGTGCTCGATAATTGGGGCAACGGTGGCGCCAACTTCACGCGCACGATCCCCATGGACAAACTAACGGCCATGATGAGCCTGGCTGACGTGATCGAGGCCCGCGAGGCGGGGCGGATTACCGACACCGAAGACGGCCGGGGTTTCTACCTGGCGGAGCCAGCCGGCCCGCAGGAGCAGACGACAACCGAATCCCAGACAACGGCGACCGAGGGCACGCAGAACGAAGCCACGACGGACGCCGCCGCCTTCGATGCAATGCGCGCGCAGCTTCGCCAGGGCGTGCGGGTTGTGAGCGCCCCGCAGCTTTTCCCGACGCCGGCGGCCTTGGCTTCCAGAATGGTGCAGATCGCTCGGCCTCAAATTGGCCAGCGCGTGCTAGAACCAAGCGCCGGCACCGGCCGGCTCCTGGAGGCCATGCCGGGCGTGCTGCCCTCTGGCTTTGGCGCGCTGCGTCAAACCTGCGTGGACGTGGTGGCCGTAGAGAAAAATCTAGACCTGGCCAACGCTTTGAAGGCGTCCGGGCTGGCTCAAACCATCCTGCAGGCGGATTTTCTGGAGTGCAGCATCGAGGAGCTGGGGCAATTCGACGTGGTGCTGATGAATCCGCCCTTCGAGAACGCCGCCGACATAAAGCACATCAAGCACGCTTACTCGATGCTCAAGCCCGGCGGTTGCCTGGTGGCTATCTGTGCCAACGGTCCCCGGCAGGCGGCCGAGTTGCGCGGCCTGGCGGAATCCACTGGCGGCATCTGGGAAGACTTGCCGGCGGGCACCTTCGCCGGGGAGGGCACCGGCGTTAATACCGCGCTTCTGGTCCTGCATGCCCCGGCCTAAGCGATGCACCTGGCGCCTCGCGGCGCCAGGCTCTCGCCTGGCGTGTGACAGGCGAAAATTTGCGCGGCCTTCGGCCGCCTGGAAATGTGGCCGGCTCGGGGTACCCGGGCCCGGCCGCCTGGTTAAATCGCAGGCGGGGCATGCCCCGCGTAGTGGTGCGGAACCCGTCTCCGGTCGCTCGATGCCTTTCCTTGACCTGTTTTCGGAGCCGCCAACGCTAGAGGCATGCTGCGCGGGCGGGCGCTCGACAGCCGTTGGCCTGCAAGGCTTAGGTGCCAGGCGTATCCACCCTGCCGGGCCGGCCGGCTTTCGCGGCATAAACGGCGGTTTCCGCCATTTATTCCACGACCGGCCTTGTCTCCACCTGGCACGACGCCTTGCTACGCGCCTGACTCGCCCGCGCCCCTACGGGACGCAGGCCTCCAGCTCCAGGGCGAGGCGGCTCCGAAAAGCAGGTTTTACCAGGAAAGGAACCAGGCTATGACTCCCATCGACAACCACACCACGAACAGCAAGGCAAAAGCCGGGGCTCACCAAAAAGCAGGTGTTAAGAACCTTTTAACTTCAACGGACTATATCTAAATAACTAGATTGTCGATTGACGAAATGATAGACAATATCCATACTTTGAACCGGCCTTATGGCCCCCGTCTCCCGGCGGTTTCCGGGCTTTCCATCCTTACGAGGTGACACGATGAGCAATCAAAATCTGGTGATTCAAAGCGGCAATCTGGCGGACGATCCCGACGTGCGTTTCTTCCCGTCCGGTGAGGGCAAGGTGAGCATGCGCCTGGCGATCAATACCACCTACACCGACCGCAGCGGTGACAAGCAGAAGAAGGCCGAATTCTTCTCATGGCTGGCCTATGGCGACCAGGTGGAGAAGCTACGCGAGCTGAAAAAGGGCGCCTGGATCACCTTCTACGGCCGGCCGACCGTGGAAAAATGGACCGACAAGGACACCGAAAAAGGCCGCGAGGCCGTCAAATTCGTGGTCGATGCCTTCCAGCTCCACAAGCAAGGCGGCAGCGAAGAATCAACGAAGGATTACACCGCGTAAACCCTGGCCGGCACAAGCCGGCCTGACCGTCCCCGGCGGTTTCCGGGGCTTTGCTAGGAGATCGTCATGTTTCAGTTTCACCCTGAAATCTACGCCAGCCTCTTTGAGAAGATCATGGGCCTATTCCCAGACCTGGAGCACCTACAAAACGGCGACGGCCGCAAATCCGCGCCACCCGGGAAGCGTGAGCTTTCCCTAGAGGTTGTCATCCGTGACAAGCACACCGCCACGGTAGAGCTGGCCTGGTATTACACCTTGGGCGAGGAAAAACGGCCCGATCCTGAAATGGAAATCAGGGTCGATTTTCAGCATCGCCAGGCCGAGGCGCTGGCATTCCAGAACGGCCTGCTTTTTTCACACGTCTATGGAGAGGACGCCTGCGGCCGCGTCACGGTGGATTACAACGCCAAGGTTAATCTGAATCACAACCTGAACACCTGGCTTTCCAGCCTCATCGTTGAGGGTTATGCCTTGGTGCCAGAACAGGAGAAGGCAAGCGCCTAGACCGAAGTCCCAAGGGGGCTTTGGCTTGGCCTAGCTGTAGCAAAATCCGCTATAAGTACCATTGGAGAAACCATGCCACGCACTCACAACATCGAAGATCAGCCGCCACTCACGCGGACGCCGGCGGGCTACATCGAGGCCTGCGATCAACTCAAGAACGACATAGGCACATCCTACTGGCTTCGCGCCGCGATTGATGCCCTGGAGGACCGCGACCCGGTGGACGCCCTCAAGGATGCCGAGACCCTGGCTTTGCTATGTCAGATGCGCGCGACGGAGGCCGAATCATGGGGCAAATAAGCGCCTGGCGCGGCCTGATCCTGGCCTTGGGAATCGCCGCCGGCGCTTGCGCGCCGGCCAGGGCTTCGCTCTTTGGCGAAGCGGTGGCAGCGGTCGAGGGGCGCACTTACACAACCCCGGAGACAAGCCAGCTCGAAGTCGCGTTTTCACCCGATGGCGGGGCGACCGCGCTGGTTATCAAAGCCATCGACAGTGCCCGGCAATCCCTGGAATTGGCGGGCTACAGCTTTACCTCACGTCCGATCGCGCAGGCCCTCATTGCCGCACGGCGGCGCGGCGTGAATGTCCGGGTCGTCCTGGACAAGTCCCAGCGCACCGAGCGTTACTCGTCCGCGACGTTCCTGGCCAACATGGGGGTGCCGGTGCGGATCGACAGCCGCTACCGGATCATGCACAACAAGTTCCTCATCGTGGACGGCCGGACGGTCGAAACCGGGAGCTTCAACTACACCTACAGCGCCCAACATTACAACGCCGAAAACGTCCTGGTGGTCTGGAATAACCCCCGACTGGCCAGGATATACGCCGCCACCTGGCGCGGCTTATGGGGCGAATCGAGCCCTTACTACGCGCGCTATTGAGGACGACATGGCCACTTACACCCTAGACCCACAAGGATCTATCACCTTGCAGCTCTCGGCCATCGAGGCATCGGGCTTGCGGACCCTGGCGGGGGAGGGCGCCACCGCCATACTTGGCGACCGCGAGGGGCGCCGCAATGCCCTTGGCGGGCCTGCCGCCATTGAGGCGGCACGCCGCGCCCTGGCGGTACTGGAAGACGCCTCGGCCCACGCACAGGCGGAGCAGCTATGACGGACACCTTCACCGCAGTACAGCTCCACTATGAAAGCGGTCGGCGCAATTACCGGCTGCTCTTTGGCAAGGCTGAGCGAACCAACGTCCAAGAGCACCGCCACGGCTTGACCCTCGAAACCGCGTATTTTGCACCCGGCTCTATCTTCGCGCTGGACCTTTGGGACACCAACGACTACGGCACGATCCAATGGGAGGTTTTCGTACTGGAGGCCCTGGCGCCGGACGATCACCCCAGCGATTCGACCGTCATAGCCACGGTTCCCCAGGTCAATCGACCGGTGGCCGTGCTGCTCCACACCAAGGGGACAAAACGCTGCCGCGCGGCCCTCCACTGGCTGCGCCTGGTGGAAGCCGCGGGCGATCCAACGGCGAGGCCGCGGGCTTACTACCAGACCCGCGATCTAGTGCTTAACGGCTCGAAGGTAAACCAGCTCACGCCCCTACTTATTCAACGCCTGGTCGGAGGCACCATATGACCCTAACACTCAGGACCAAGACCCCTCTCTACATCATGGCAGCAGCGGCGCTCACTCTGGGCACCCTCTATGCCCTGGCGGTGGCGTTCATGCCTCCATCCATCTACAACTACACCCCCAGCGAACCGCTCGGCCTTTACCGGCTGACTTACCTCTCGCCTGGGCAATATAAGCGCGGTATGACGGTGGTTTTCCCGGTCCCGGCACCGTTCCGGCCAATGGTTGATAGGCGGCGGTATGCGAATCCGGGCACCCCCATGCTCAAGAAAATCTGGGGCATGCCGGGCGACACCGTATGCGAAACGGCGGGCTGGGTGGCCCTTAACGGTCGGATCATCGGCCCGGTTTTCCGCACCGACACAGAAGGGCGCCCGCTGCCTCGAATTCGCGGCTGCTATCGCATCCCGCCTGGCTATTTCTTCCCCGCGAGCAACTACATTAAAAACAGCTTCGACGGCCGATATATTGGGGTAGTCCCCTTTACCGCCATCGAGGCAGAGGCCACGCCAGAATGGACATTCTGACGCTACTGCATGCTTGCGGGCCGGCTGTCCACCCGACGACGACGATTGCCCTGATCCGCGCGGAAAGTGGGGGTAATCCCTATGCCATCGACGACGACACCAGCCGGCGCGTTTACCTTCCCCAGAGTAAGAGCCAGGCGGAGAAAATTGCTACCGGGCTCCTACAGGCTGGCCACAGGATCGACATGGGACTGACCCAGATCAGCTCCCCGTGGTTGTCGGCCTGGCATGTCAGTCTTTCCCAAGTTTTCACCCCCTGTTCCAACATCAGGCTCGGTACGCTTCTGCTGGCTTCCAACTATCAACACTGCCTGGCCGGTAGGACGACTAAGGCCGCCTTGTGGTGTGCCTTGAGCCGGTACAACACCGGCACGGCGACCGGGGGCTACGCCTATATCTACCGCGTTTTGTCCCAGGTACATGCACAGGCAGAACTTGGCCATTGGCCCTCGCCCACAACACCCCCGCAGCTTGATCCTTACGGCGGCTTAACTTTCCCGTCCACGGCTTCCGCTGGAGTCGTTACCCGCTGACGTTTCGACCGAGTAGGGGCGGCGCGCCGACCGCGCCGTGGGCCTGCGCCGCAGGCGCGCGAGTTGGCCCATTTACCCCGGCCTGACGGGTCTGACAGTGGGTGAAACACCGTGTCGGACGCGGCCTCGCCCGGCTGGACTTCGACCACAATTCTCGCGCTTACAGACCATTTTCCGGCGATTACTCAGGACGGAAAACAGGCTTCATTTTGTCCCGAGATATTGACGGCGATGGACGCATTTCGGCTTGGATCGCGGGAGTTGTTCAGTGGCGCCGGCGGGAGTTGTTCAGCGGTGGTTTGGGGACGTGCCTGGCCTGCAAATGGCTAGGCGCCAGCCCTGACGGCTATCGTGATCCTGAAACGGAGGGCCAGGAGGGGGGGTGATTTCACGACCGTTTTGGAGAGGGAAGAAAGTAGGGCAAGATAAAAGGGCTTGCACGTGGTGCGCTTATGTGACTGTTATTAGGCTAGTAATTGATGCACGGAGAAATAGTTCTTGCACGCATACGTGCATAATTCTATGATGGGTCAAATGATTTTTCACACCTAAAAACAGGAACCGCACAGATCATGGCTTTTGCCGCTGGAGGCTTCGGAGCACAGGGACCGGGCGAAATGCCCGCGTTCAGGGCCAAGCCAGGGCGCGCGCGGCAAGCCAGAACGTCCAGCAAGGGCCTATCAGCCCTCAAGGGATTGCGGGCGCTGAGCCGGGCTAGAGCACCCTCAGTCCACGCCAAAGGCGCGACCAGAAAGGCGGCTGGCGGCACCCCAGGCGCACAGGGGCGCGGGGGATTCAAGGCATCGGCCGGCCAGCGCGTGATCGTCAAAACCTTTGTCGGGCGAACCACCACGGCGCGGGGCGTGAAGGCCGCCGCTGCGCACCTCAATTACCTCGAACGGGAGGGCGCCGGCGAGGGTGGCGAGCGGGCGGTGGCCTTCGACGGCCAAGGGGACATGACGCGGGAACAGGTGGCCGAATTCCGGCAGAAAATGGGCGGCGACCGGCACCATTTCCGGGTCATCGTCTCCCCGGAAAACGGGGCGAAACTCGACCTCAAGGACTACGCCCAGGAGGTTGTGAAACAGATGGAAAGCGACCTCGGCACCCGCCTGGAATGGCTAGGCGTGGTCCACCGTGACACGGATAACCCGCACGTTCATCTGGTCATTCGTGGGGTCAACGACCGGGGGGGCGACCTGGTGATGAGCCGTAAATATCTCGGCCACGGCATGCGCCATACCGCCGAGGATATTGCCACCCAGCGGCTCGGCCATCGGACGGAGCATGAGATAGCTCAGGCCGTCCAGCGGGAGCTGAAAGCGGAGCGGTTTACCGCCCTGGATCGCAAGATCGTCGAGGCCACCCAGCGCCGAGAGGACGGGCTTGTGAGCACTAGGGACATGCCGGCGGCAGGGACGCGCGCGGCCCAGGTGCGGGACAACATGATCGCCCGCCTTCACTACCTTGAGGGCACCGGCCTAGCCTCTCAGGCTGGCCCTGGCTTGTGGGAAATCGAACCGAATCTGGAGGCTCGGCTTAAATCCCTGGCTCGCCAGAATGACGTTCAGGCGCAGATACATCAACGCCTGGCCGGGCGTGAAAACGACCTGGCTACGAACGTCTTTGACAAGGATCGTCCGGTCGGGGAAAGCGTGGTCGGGCGCGTCGTGGCCAAGGCTGGCGTCGATGAGCTGACCGACAGGAGTTTCCTGGCCGTCTCGGCTACGGACGGCACGATCTACTACGTGCCGCTATCCCAGCACTCGGAGCGCCCCGGCTTCGAGGCGCGGGTCGGCAGCATCGTGAAAGTCTCGACACAGCCGGCCGTTCAGGTCGGCCCGGCGGATCGGAACATTGCCCGCGTAGCCGGCCAGGCAGGCGGGGTCTATGACCCAGAGTTTCACAAGGGCGTGGTGCTCGCGGAGGGGCGTCTTCCCGCCACCGCCAGCCCGGACGAGTATATTCAGGCACACACCAAACGGCTGGATGCGATGGCCAGCCGTGGCCTGGTAGAGAAGCTGCCAGGGGGGCGCTGGCGCGTCCCAGAAAACTACCTGGAGCAGCTAAAGGCGCCGCCGGCGCAGGGGCGCGACCAGGGCGGCATCGTGCAGATCGACCGGCAATCGCTGACCGACCTACAGGATCAGGTGAAGGCCACCGGCCCGACCTGGCTGGATCGCCAGATTGTCGAGGGCACGGCCACGCCATCGGAGTTTTCACGGTCGAAATTCCAGTCCGAGCTGGCCAAGGCAAAGGCCGACCGGCTGGAGGAGTTGAAGGCGCGCGGCCTGGTGGCCGAGGGGCGCGATACCCCGCAGCAGAATTTCATCAACGCCCTCTATGAAAACGAGCTGGCCGAGGCTCACGCGCGGCTAGGGAAGGAGTTTGGCCAGGCGGTGCCGATGGCGCCAGGTGCCAGCTTCGCCGGCAAGCTGGAGCGGGTGGAACAACTTTCCAGCGGGCCTCATGCGGTTGTGGCCGATGGCCAGCGGTTTGCCGTGGTGCCCGTCAGTGGCAACATGGCGGCTCAGGTCGGCCGGCAACTCAGCATCAACCTTGGGCATGCCCGTGCAGTAAGCCAGGCATTGCCCACGCTTCAACAGGTTCCCATACGTTACGAGCTGGCGCGCGTGCAGCAGCTCGGTCTTGGACACTGAGGAGGTTCAATGCCCAAACCCAATGTGAGCAAGGCCCGCTTCGCCGGGCGCTTTACGCTAGTCCCCGTCGTGTTGTTCCTGGTGATCTGCATAGGATCATTCTGGTACGCGACACAGTGGGCGGCCTCGATGCTGGCCTATCAGGCGCAGCTTGGTCGGCCGTGGTTCCATCTGGGGACTGCTCGGGTGTACGACCCGTTCGAGATTTTCAAGTGGGTCTATTGGTATTGGCCCTACGCGCCACACCAATTCAACGAGGCTCTAGAGGTCTGTTACCTCGGGCCTATCGCTGCCGTGGTGGCCGTGGTCGGCTATGCGGTATGGCTGGCCCGCCGGGCCAGGGTCGCGGGCACGTTCGGCACGGCACGCTGGGCGACACAACGGGAAGTCGCGCGCAGCGGCTTGCTCGGACAAGAGGGGGTTGTCCTGGGGGTAACGGACGAAGGCGGCTACCTGATGGACAACGGCGATGAGCACGTTATATCGCTGGCGCCAACGGGCAGCGGCAAGGGTGTCGGCCAGGTGATTCCGACCCTGCTCACCTGGCGCCATTCCGTTCTGGTGCATGACATCAAGGGGGAAAACTGGGCGCTTACCGCCGGCTGGCGGGCGAAGTTTTCCAACGTCATCTACTTCAACCCGGCCGATCCCAAGTCAGCACGCTTCAATCCGCTTTTCGAGGTCCGACCCGGCCTGGAACAGATCAAGGACATTCAGAACATTGCGGACATGATCGTGGACCCGCACGGCAAGGGTAAAGAGAGCCATTGGGACAAGACCGCCGATCAGTTTTTCCTGGCCGTGATCCTGCATGTGCTGCACTCCAAGAAGGATAAGACCCTGGCCGGCGTGCGGGACTTTCTGCAAGACCCCAGCCGCACCATGACGCAGACCTTGGCCGAAATGCTGGCCACGCGCCATGCGGACGAGATAGCACGCGCAGAGATAGCCAGCGGCGCGCGCGCGATGATGAACAAGTCTCCCCTGGAAGCCAGTTCCATCGTCTCGACCGCCCTTACGTTCCTCGGCCTTTATGCCGATCCCATCGTCGCGCGGGTGACTTCGGAGAGCGATTTTCAGATACGCGACTTGATGGACGCGGAGCGCCCGCTGTCCCTCTACATCATCGTCCCGCCCTCGGATATGTCGCGCACCAGGCCCCTTATACGCCTCATGCTGACCATGATCGGCAGGCGGTTGACCGAAACCCTACAGGTGCGCCGGCCGGACAAACCGGCGCGGGGTTTGCGCCGCATCCTTGGCCGGTCGAAACCGGCGGAAGTGGGCGGTCCCACCCATCGCCATCGCCTGCTGATGCTGATTGACGAATTCCCTCAGCTCGGCAAGCTGGATTTCTTTCAAGAACAGCTCGCTTTCGTGCGGGGCTATGGGATCAAGGCGTTTCTCATCGTGCAATCCAAGAACCAACTCGATGATAAATACGGGCCACGCAACTCCATCATCGACCATTGCCGTATCCGGGTTCTCTACACGCCCAACGACGAGAAAACCCCGGAATTTATCTCAGCCATGCTTGGCGAAACGACGGAGGTACACCAGCAGACGACCTACACCGGACACCGCCTTAGCCCTTGGCTTGGGCATGTCATGGTGGCGGATCAGGAGAGCGGTAGGCCGCTCCTCACCCGAGGCGAAGTGTCTGTGTTCCCCGAGACGGATTCCATCATCTTCGTGGCCGGCAAATATCCGATCCGGGCCAAGAAATTGCGCTACTTCGAGGATCCATTTTTTACCGCGCGCGTGCTCGATACCCCGGCGCTGCGCGAGGCGAGGCCGTATCCCTATCGGCCACGTCCCGGCGTGAATCCTTGGGCTAGGCTTGCGACCGTGGACATTACTGGCGCCGTTGTTGAGGAGGAGAGTCAGGACGAAGGCGAGGGGCGCGAACGCGCTACGCCGGATGAGCAGGCCCTTCTAGACTCGCTTGGCGCACAGGCCGGCCAGGACACCCCGGCTGATGAGACACAGGAGCAAGGGCTGCAACCAGATCAGCCACAAGAGACGGACGAGCAAAAACGGCTGCGCGATGAAGAACAGTCCCGCATCCTGGCCCTGGACGACATGGAGCAGGCGGCGCAGCATCACCACCACCAGGGGAGAGACTTTTCCTTATGAGCGCAAAGGCTGGAGCGCAGCGCAAGGCGCGGCTAAACCTGACGGTCCCGGCGAATATCGCGGCGGCTGTCAGGGAGTACGCGAAGACCCGCAACATGGACATAGGCGCGGTGGCGAACCGTGCCCTCATGTCGTATCTAAGCCCTGGCGCCCAGGACGAGCGGGACGCGCTGATGGCGAACAGGCTTCACGCCATGCGCGTTGAGCTGGCGGATACGCGAAAAGACTTGGAACTCCTGACCGAGCTGGTCAAGGTGCTGGTGGAGCTGTCTCTTGGCGAATTCCGCGAGCCGAAGGGTGACAGGGAAATCAAGGACTACAACGCGAAGGTCGCGCGCCGGATCGGGCGCGTTGAGCAGCGCGTAGCGGATCGGTTCAATGCCGGCGAGACGTTGTTATACGAAGTGCGAGAGCATGCCAAGGCGCGCGGCGCGGCGGCGCCGGGAAGCCAACAGGCAAAGGACAAGGACCAGAGCCATGACCAATAAAGTCACACCCTTGCCGCAGGAGCGGTACGGCGGACCCGAACGGCGCAAGGGGCGCGATATCGCCTATAAAGGCCCGGAACGCCGGCGCGGGGCGGAGCGTGTCGATAGCGAGAGGGCGCGGCTACTGAAAATGCTCGATCACGCTTTTGGTCCGCACGTCGCGGAGCTGCTGAGCGAGGATGCAGTGACCGAAATATGGCTTAACAGCGACGGGCGACTGTGGGCCAAGCGCGCCGGGCTGGGCAAGAGCAACACGGGTTTTACAGTGCCGGCGGCAGATGCGCAGAACGCAATCTCGCTGATCGCGCATCATGTGAAATTCGAGCTTGGACCGCTCAATCCCTCCTTTGCGGCCGAGCTGCCTGCTACGGGTTGGCGGTTCCAGGGCGCAATACCGCCCCAGACACCAGGCCCCGCCTTCAATATCCGCAAGAAGGCCAGCCGGGTTTATACCCTCAATGAGTACGTGGCAGACGGGATCATCACGCCGACCCGGCGTGATGCCATCCTTGCCGCTGTATCCGCCCGGAAGAACATTCTTGTCGTGGGCGGCACGGAAACCGGCAAGACAACGCTGGTGAATGCGATCCTGCATGAAATGGCCAAGGGCCGCGACCGCATCATCACCATTGAAGACACCCTTGAGCTGCAAAACACCGCCGAGGACAAGGAGGAGCTGCGCACCGTGAACGGTGCGCGAACCTTGCACGATCTATTGAAAGACGCCCTTCGCATGTCCCCGGACAGAATCGTCGTCGGGGAAATCCGAGGCAAGGAAGTCATTGATATGCTCGACGCCTGGAACACCGGCCACCCAGGCGGCGTCTGCACCATTCACGCAGACTCTGCCGAAAGCTCCCTGTTGCGAATCGAGAGCTTGATCCGCCGCAACAACCAAACCCCAGACCGCGAGAGCATCGCCCGGACCATACAGGTCATTATTTTCATCGCCAAGGTCCGAATCGACACCCCTGATGGTCCCCGCGAAGTGCGGCGCGTGACCGAAATTCTCAGTGTGGATGGCGTCTTACAGAACGCCTATCAATTCAGCCCCATCGCCTGATGGCTGGTGTCGTCCGCAGCCTAAGCTGAGACTTTTTCCGGTTTCCCGCAAGCCAAGGTGGGACTCTTCTGCAGGGCCTAGATACTGGGGGTTTCCAGCAAGGCCAGTCTCTACTTGCCGGCC
>JAJZRT010000044.1 GCA_021802595.1 Pseudomonadota bacterium | reverse complement strand
TTCCGATCTGAAAACATTCTGCCGACCGCGGCCGCGGCCTGATCGGGGCGCGCCATGGACATGGCAGTTGAAGCGAAGCGTTCGGTCATGACGGGCACGGCCACCGGCATTGCGCTCGGCATGATCGAGACGCGCGGACTGGTTCCCGCGATCGAGGCGGCGGACGCGATGACCAAAGCGGCGGAAGTGCGGCTGATCGGCCGCCAGTTCGTCGGCGGCGGCTACGTCACCGTCCTCGTGCGCGGAGAAACCGGTGCCGTGAACGCGGCGGTACGCGCCGGCGCGGATGCCTGCGAGCGTGTGGGCGACGGTCTGATCGCCGCCCACATCATTGCCCGCGTGCACAACGAAGTCGAACACATTCTGCCGACGCAGCCCAGTGCAGGTGGTGCGGGACGCGACGGCGACGTGACCGGCCTCGCCACCTAGGAAAGGGGGTTGCATGGCAATCGATCCACGGCTACTGGGGTATCTGAACCGGGCGCTGGGCCACGAGATGGCGGCAGTCCAGCAATACATGGCCCAGTCCAGGCTCTGCGACCAGTGGCAACTCGCGGATTACTGCGCGCATTTCCGGCAGGACGTCACCGAGGAACTCGGCCATGTGCAAAGCCTGATCGACGCCCTGCTCCGGCTCGGTTCCGCGCCCAACGCGACGCAGTTGCCGCCGGTACGGCTCGGCCGCAACCCGGGCGAAATGATCGCGATCGATCGCGTGCTGGAAGTCGAGGCGATCCGGCTGTACGAGGAAGCCGCCGCCTACTGTGCGCGCGTGCGCGACTTTGCCCACCACGGCCTGTTTGCAGGCATTCTGCGCGACGAGATGATGCATCTGGACGAGCTCGGCAGGATGGAGGCCGACTTGCACGAAAAGGAACAGCGTTATGCCTGAAGACAACAATCCCATTCCACACTGGCAGCGGCAGGATCTGCCGCCGATGCTGACGCGGCGTTTCGAATTCGAGGCCTATGCCGAGACGCGGCGTTTCCTCGACGGCGTCGCCAGGCTCGCCGAGGACGCCGGGCTGTACCCGAATCTGAGCTTCGGCAAGACCTACGTCAGCGTCACCATCGATGCCGACGGCAAGAAAATCGGTCCCGACTGCGTCGCGCTGGCCCAGCAGATCGACCGCCTGCTCGCGCCGACGACCTGATCGACCATGCCTGGCCTGCGCATCGCGGTCGCGAACCAGAAAGGCGGCACCGGCAAGACGACGCTGGCGCTCAATCTGGCTGCCGGCCTGCATCGGCGCGGCAGCACCCTGGTGCTGGATGCCGATCCGCAGGCGTCGATCAGCCAGTGGGCGGCCATGGGTGGCGACAGCGGGCACCTGCCCACCGTGCAGCCAGCGATGCAGGACGACGTGCCCGCCCGCATCGCCCAGGGAACACGCGCACACCGCTACGTCGTGATCGACTGCCCGCCGACACTGCAGACCGCGACGGTGGGCGACGTGCTGAACAGCGTGGACGTGCTGCTGGTGCCGATCCAGCCCTCGCCCGTGGATCTCTGGGCGAGCGTGGACATCACCGCGGCGGTGCGCAATGCGCGCCGGCGCAACCCCAGGCTCAAGGCCTTCGTCGTGCTGAACCAGCTGGACAGCCGCAACGCGCTCTCGCGCTTCATGCACGAAGCGCTGGCCGAACTGGAATTCCCCACCCTGCGCGCCGGCCTCGCCCGGCGCGCCGCCTACCGCAGCGCGGCTGTGGAAGGTACCAGCGTGTACGGCCTCGGCCACCGCGGCAAGGCGGCCGCCCGCGAAGTTGAAGCCCTGATCGAGGAGTTACTGCAATCATGAACAAGACATCCAGCAAGCTCGCCGCCGGCGTGCGCAAGGCGAAGGCGCAACAGGCATCGGCGCCGGCCGCCCCTGCCACACCCAAGCCGGAAGCCGGCCGCGAGGCCAAGCCCGTCGGGCAACGCCGCCCTGCCCAGTCAGGGCTTCATCCGGCGCGCATCTGGCCGGACTGATCCTTTCCGCTACCCCATGGAAACCGCCCGGAGCGGACCAGACATGCACATGCCAACGACAGCCTGGCTGAGCCGGGTGTTTCCCTTCCTCGCCTGGTTCCCCATGACGCGCGCGAGCCTGCGCCCGGACCTGCTCGCCGGCATCACCGTGAGCCTGGTGCTGGTGCCGCAGAGCATGGCCTATGCCCAGCTGGCCGGCCTGCCCGTCGTGTACGGCCTGTATGCCGCCTTCCTGCCGGTGATCGTCGCCTCCCTCTGGGGTTCGTTGCGTCAGCTGCATACCGGGCCGACGGCGATGCTCTCGCTGATGTCCGCGGCGGCCCTGCTGCCCTTCGCCGCCGCCGGCAGCGAGGAATTCATCGGACTCTCCATCATGCTCGCGCTGATGGTGGGTGTGCTGCGGCTGGTACTGGGCGCGTTCCGGCTGGGGCTGGTGGTGAACTTCCTGTCCCATCCGGTGATCATCGGCTTCACCAATGCGGCGGCGCTGATCATCGGCCTGTCCCAGCTCAACAAGCTGCTGAACGTGCCGATGCCGCGCAGCGAGTTCTTCCTGGGCGACCTGTGGGCAGTGGCGCAGCAGGTCGCCCACGCGCACTGGCCGACGCTGGCCTTCGCGCTCGCCGCCTTTGCCATCGTGTTCGGCCTGCAGCGGTTTGTGCCGCGGCTCCCGGGCGTGCTGATAGCGATCGTAGTCACCACGGCGCTCAGCCATGCCATCGGCTTCGAGCGATCCGCTACCGTCGGGCTGGAGGCCAT
Organism: Pseudomonadota bacterium; assembly: GCA_021802595.1. Next base: position 9,770 of record JAJZRT010000044.1, on the reverse strand, counting down.
CCAGGACGAGGCGCTGCGCGCCCGGATCGCGGACTTCGCCCGCATCAACGACGACATCCGGCGCGAGGGCCAGGCCATCGGCCGGCTGCAGGCTGAGCTCGCCCGGACGCGACCGGATGACGACGCGGCCCGCCTGCGACAGACGGAGCTGAACGCCGAGATCGAGAAGCACAAGACGCGCCTGAAGATTCTCCAGGAGCAGTCCTTCCGCGCCCGGGTCCAGCTGCACCAGATCGGCCTCCGGGAGGTGGACACCCCGGATGGCACGGCCTATCGCGCGGTCGGCCACGCGCCCGATGACGATCCCCTGGGGCAGGGTCACTGGCGCGTCGCCGGCGTGAACGGCGATGCGGTCAAGCTCACCGGAGGCGGCGAAGTGGTGGGCACGATTCCGGCCGGGCTGCCCGGCCTGCAGGCGCCGCGCGTCGACTGGCAGCTGGTGCTGCCGCTGCTGCCGGCGGCGCTGATCATGGCCCTGCTCGGCTTCATGGAGGCCACCTCCATCTCCAAAGCAATCAGCGCCCGCACCGGCCAGCGCGTGGACACGAATCGCGAACTCATAGGCCAGGGCCTGGCCAACATCGTCGGCAGCTTCTTCCAGGGCTACGTCGTGAGCGGATCGTTTTCCCGTTCCGCCGTGGCCGCGCGCGAGGGTGCCCAGACCGGGCTGTTCGCCATCGTCAGCGCGCTCGGGGTGATGGCAGTGATCCTGTTCATGACGCCGCTGCTCTACCATCTGCCGCAGGCAGTGCTCGCCGTCATCATCATGTTCGCGGTGTTCGGGCTGGTGCGCGTCAAGCCGCTGGTGCAGGCGTGGAAGGTCAACCGCGCCGATGCCCTGATCGGCATCGCCACCTTCGTCGCCACCCTCGCCCTGGCGCCGGCGCTGGCGAACGGCATCCTGGTGGGCGTAGGCCTCACCGTGGTGCTGTATCTGCTGCGTAACATGCGCCCGCGGGCCGAGATCCTCGGCCGCCGCGACGACGGGGTGCTGGCCGGCATCGATACCCACAATCTGCCGCCGGTGAGTGAGCGCTACCTGGTGATGCGCTTCGACGGCTCGCTCAACTTCGTGAACGTGGCGTATTTCGAGGATGCCATCCTGCAAGCCTTCGCACGCTTCCCGAAGGCGAAAGCGGTGCTGGTGGTGGGCAGCGGCATCAACGACATCGACGCCTCGGGCGAGGAACAGCTGCGCAGCGTCGCGCGCCAGCTACAGGCCAGGGGCGTGGATCTGTATTTCAGCAGCCTGAAGCAGCAGGTGCGCGCGGTATTCAAACGCGGCGGCCTGGCCGAGGTGATCCCGGACGAGCACGTCTTCAGGAGCAAGGAGCATGCACTCAAGGCACTGGAGGCGCACTACGCTGAATAAAGAATGGAAAATCGCTTACCGTTTATCCTGCTCGCCCAAGCAATTCCCCCGTTTCCGGCTCCACCGCCCAGCGTGGGCTTTCCGGGCACGGCACGCCGCCCCAAAGCCGTTGATACCTGTGCCGCGAAGGCTGCATTTCCAAGCACGTAATTGCCGTTCGTTGCCCGGCGGATTTCATCGACCAGACCCGATCCGCTTCGTATTGTTCCTTCTGGAAGAACTCAGCGGTCCAGCGGGCATCCGGTTCGTCTCGTCCGGCCTCCTGTCAATATTCATTTGCAGCCATCTCGACGTAATCGCTGGGCTTGGGCATCGCTCCGCCTCGGCGCTCACGCCCTGCCCGGAATGAACCGCAGCGCAGCGCCGTTATTACAGTAGCGCAGGCCGGTCGGCTTCGGTCCGTCGTCGAACACGTGGCCGTGGTGCCCGCCGCAACGCGCGCAGTGGTATTCGGTGCGCCGCATCCCCAGCGTCAGGTCGGCCCTGGTTTCCACGTGGCCGGGCAGCACGTCATAGAAGCTGGGCCAGCCGGTACCGCTGTCGTATTTGAACTTCGACGGAAACAGCGGCAGATCGCAGGCCACGCAGACATACAGCCCGCTGCGTTTTTCGTGGTCGAGCGGGCTGCTGAAGGGCCGCTCGGTACCGTCCTCGCGCAGGATGTCATACTGCGCCGGCGTGAGCCGCTTTTTCCACTCGGCGTCGCTGAGCACGAGCCTGTCGATGCGTTCCGCCGCCATGGCCTCGGCGGGCAGGGCGAATCGCACAAGCATGGGGGCGAAGGCGCCGAGCCCCGCCCGCTTGATGAAGGTGCGTCTGTCCATGATGGCTTGCCTCGTTCAAATCAGTTCATGCCGACCTGTCTGTCGACATACAGGGACGGAAGCTGCCGTCGCAGATTGGCGATCTTCGGCAGGTCGTTGATGACGATGTAGGGCTGGTCCGGATGATGGTCGAGGTAATTCTGGTGGTAGGCCTCGGCGTCGTAGAAACCCTTCAGCGGCTCGACCTGGGTGACAATGGGGCGCGCAAACGCCCGGGCCCGCTGCAGCTGGGCGATGTAGCCGTCAGCCACCCGCTTCTGTTCCGCGTTCGCATAGTAGATCGCCGAGCGGTATTGCGTGCCGGTGTCCGGCCCCTGCCGGTTCAGTTCGGTCGGGTCGTGCGCGACCGAGAAGAACACCTTGAGCAGTTTCCCGTAGCTGATGCGCGTGGGATCGTAGAAAACCTGCACCGATTCGGCATGGCCGGTGCGGCCGGTGCTCACCTGTTCATAGGTGGCCGTGTCCGCGTTGCCGCCGGCATAGCCCGACACCACGCGGGTCACGCCCCTGACGTGCTCGAACACGCCCTCCACCCCCCAGAAACAGCCGCCGGCCAGGACGGCGGTCTGGATGCCGGCCGTCCTGGCAAGCGGGATGTCGACGGCAGGATCGGGAAGCGGCGTGGCGGTCGAATAGGACGAGCACCCCGCCAGCACGATGCCCAGCGCCGGCGCGATGAATGCGGCAAACAGGCGATTCATGATGGACCTCCATTGTCTTTGTCCGGTTGAACCGAACCCGGTTCAACCGGATGCGGCAGGTCGGCTGCATCCGGCCCCGAGAGGACAATCGGATGCAACCGAGCGGCGGGCACTTAGTGCTTCATCATATTGTCCTTGCCCATGCTGTCCTTGCCCATGCTGTCCTTGCCCATGGAATCCTTGGACATATCGCTCTTGCCCATGGTTTCCTTCTTCATTGATTTCTTCATGGCCCTGGTTTCCTTCTTGTGCATGGCGGACTGGCCCATCTCATCCTTCTTCATGCCGTCCTTGGCCATGCCGTCCTTGGCCATGCCGTCATGGGACATGGCGTCCTTGCCCATGGAATCGGCGGCAAGAGCGCTGCCACCGGCGGCGAACAGGCCGAGACACATCAGGGTTGCGATCATTTTGCTCATGGTGAACTCCTTAGATTTGGTTTACGAAAAATTGGCAACATGCCATGTATCAGCGCAGCCGAGCGGACTCAGCTGCCACCGAACCAGTTATACCCCTGGTCTTCCCAGTAGCCCCCGGGGTAGGTGTTGGTGACGAAGATCGCCTGGATATGCTTGGGATTCTTGTAGCCGAGCTTGGTCGGCATGCGCAGCTTAATCGGGAAGCCGTGGCGGCGGGGCAGCGTCTGCCCGTCGAAGGTCAGGGCCAGCAGGGTCTGCGGGTGCAGCGCGGTCGGCATGTCGATGCTGGTGTAGTAGTCGTCGGCGCACTTGAAGCCGACGTACTTCGCATCGAGGTCGGCGCCCACCCGGCGCAGGAACAGCGAGAACGGCACGCCGCCCCACTTGCCGATGGCGCTCCAGCCTTCGACGCAGATGTGCCGCGTGACCTGGTCGGTCTGCGGCAGGGCCCGCAGCGCGGGCAGCGACCAGGCACGCTTGTCCGCCACCCGGCCGCTGACCTCCAGGCGGAAGCTTCCTGCATCCACGTCCGGTACCCTGTCCTCATCGTAGAAGGCGTTGAACGGGAACGGCCGCACGATCATGGAATCCGGGTAGGTCGGCGCCAGCCGGTTGGGGTCGAACAGCCAGGCCTGGGCCTGGTCGTTGAGGCGCGAGATTGTCTCCAGGGCGGCCTCGGCGCCCGGGGTGTCGGTGATCGAACAGCCGGTCAGCAACGACAGGCCGCCGAGCGTCAGCGTGCGGCGCATGAAGAGGCGGCGGGCGGGCTGCTCGATGCGGTCCAGCGCCGCTTTCACCACTGCGTCGCCATCTGCCAGAGGGGAATGCTTGATCATGGTTTTCCCTATCTTCCGAGCGTCATGGCGCGCAGGGTGCGCGGCACCCGCGCCACCATGAGCAGGTGAATGGCGACGAAACCGACCAGTGCCGCCATGGCGAAGAAATGTACCTGGCGCGCCGCCTCGTAGCCGCCCAGCAGTTCGCGCAACAAGGAGAACTGCACCGACTTCCACAGCACCAGGCCCGACAGCACCAGCAGCACGCTGTCCGCCATGACGAAAAGATAGGCCAGGCGCTGGACGCTATTGTAGGCACACGGGTCCGCATGCGACAGCTGTCCACGCAAGGCGGCAGCGAGATCGGCCCACAGCGCGCGCGGTGCCAGCGGGAGGAACTTCTTCCGCAGACGGCCGCTACCCGTATTGAGCAGCAGGTAGGCAAGGCCATTGCCGGCCAGCAGCCACATCGCCGCGAAGTGCCATTGCAGCGCGCCGCCGAGCCAGCCGCCCAGGGTGATGGCGTCAGCAAAACTGAAATCGAACAGTGGCGAGGTATTGTAGATGCGCCAGCCGCTCGTGACCATGAGCGCCACGGCCAGCGCGTTCAGCCAGTGCGTGACGCGCAGCCACAGCGGATGGATGGCGCGGGTGTCGCCGGTTTTGAAGGTGCTCATGTCGAACCTCATGCGCCGGGACAGGGAACGGTGCGCAAGGCCTGCAGCACTTCGCCGGATCGTTCGTCCTGCACGAACGCGACCGCTTCCAGGCGATCGCGCTGCCAGCCCGCCGGCAGCGCGACCTCGCGCCGCACCTGGGCTTTTCCGCCCGACAGAGGGAAAGGGCCAAGCCATGCGCGCACGACATGGTCATGCCGCAGCGTCGCACCCGTGTTCTCGCCGGCCTTGACCTCGCTGGCCAGGCCATTCTCGGCGACGGCCAGGTACAGCACCGCCGCGTTGTTGTCGGCGGGTGCCGTCGCCGCAGCGTCGAGCGCGAGGATGCGGCCCGGCGACACGGCCGCATGCAGGCGGATCGCGGCCAGGGCGGGCCGGGCATTCACGTCGCGCACGACGTCGCGCAGGGACCGCCGCCATGACCGGATTTCGGCCCCGGCGACGAAGAACTCCGGCGTGTAGACCGTCCGCTGGCGATTGGCCTGCGCCAGCCCTGCCTGGCGTTCTGCAAAGCGGTCCTGCGCGAAGCGGTCGGTCCAGCCCAGACGGTCCCAGTAGCCAACGTGCCACGCCAGCGGCACCGCCTCGGCAGAGGCATCCAGAACGCTATTCAACTGCATGAGCTGCCGGTCTGCCGGCGGGCAGCTGGAACATCCTTCCGAGGTATACAGCTCGATCAGGGCGGCCATGTGCGGGCCGCTACGCACCTCGCAGGCCGCGCCGGCGATGACGGGCGTCGTAACCGCCAGCAGCACGGTAGCCAGAACGATCGCTTGCAGATTCATGCCGGGTCTCCTCGGTTCGGTTCGGGTCGCGCAACGGCCGGGACAGGCCGATTGCGTGCGTTATGATGGCTAGTTCGTGCTGAACGGGCGGCGGGTTACAAGCCCATGGAAAAATTTCCCGCGGACGGCGGCGACCGAAATAAATTTCAGCGGGCCTGTAACCAGACACCCCCATGCAACGAATGACCGAGAAGGACCGGATGAACACCAGCGAGTCGCGGCTCAGGGATGGGCTGATTCGCGGGCTCGATGGCGAGACCTCCGCCTACCAGGCATTTCTCGCGGAAATGAGCACGCACCTGCGCGCCTATTTCCGGAAGCGTCTGGCCCGTTTGCCGGACGAAGTGGAGGATCTCGTGCAGGAAACGCTGCTCGCCATTCACAACAAGCGTCACACCTACGACGCTGGCCAGCCGCTGACGGCCTGGGTGCACGCGATTGCCAAGTACAAGCTGGTCGACCTGCTGCGCCGGCGCGCGAGCCACGAGGCGCTCACCGACCCGATCGACGACGAAACGGATTTTCTGGACGTGGCCGACAGCGCGGCTGCCGAGGCGCGCCGTGATCTGGGCAAGCTGCTCGACCAGCTGCCCGACCGGCAGCGGCTGCCGATCGTCCATACCAAGCTGGAAGGCCTGTCGGTGACGGAGGCCGCGCAGCGCACGGGCATGTCGGAGTCGGCGATCAAGATCGGGGTCCACCGCGGCATGAAGGCACTGGCCGCATTGATTCGAGGGACATCATGAAAACCGATGATCTGGTAGCGTTGCTGGCGGCCGGGGAAGGCCGCGTCGCGCGGCATGCCGCCGCACGACGCTACGCAACGGCCATCGCCGCGGGCGTGGTCGCGGCCACCCTGCTGATGCTCGGTCTGCTCGGCGTGCGTCCCGACCTGGCGGCCGCGGCGCAGTTGCCGATGTTCTGGGCCAAGATCGGCTACGTCGGCTCGCTGGCCGCGGCCAGCCTGCTGGCCGTGTTGCGGCTGTCGCAGCCGGGCGCCCACCTCGACCGCGTGCTGATCGCGCTGGCCGTGCCGGTCGTGGCCATGTGGGCGCTCGCGGCCTACGTGCTGGCCGACGCCCAGCCCGACGAGCGCATGGGGCTGATGCTGGGCACGACCTGGGCCGTCTGCCCCTTCCTCATCGCCATGCTGTCGGCGCCGATGTTCGCCGCGACGATGTGGGCGATGCGCGACTTGGCGCCGACCCGCCTGCCGCTGGCCGGCGCGGCTGCGGGCCTGCTATCCGGCACCATCGGGGGGCTGGTCTACTGCCTGCACTGTCCCGAAATGGCGGCCCCGTTCATCGGCACCTGGTACCTGATCGGCATGCTGGCCCCCGCTGCGGCGGGCGCCCTGCTGGGGCGCCACCTGTTGCGCTGGTAGCGCCGAGCGGCGCCCCGTCCGTTTCCCGAGAACTTTCCTCCGCCTTGACGGGCCCAACGGGGCAAGCCTATTTTGATATCCTGCGCCGCCACGCCTGAAATGCCTGAAAAGCATGCCTGAAATGAATCCGGTCACGTCGCCCTCGCAAACCCCAATCGAGGGATCCGCCTTTGCCGGATTCCGGCGGGTTCTCCAGAAGGGCCTGCTGATCTTCGCCCTCATCATCACGGTGCTGTTCGCCATGATCGTCTACCAGCACCAGCGCTCGGAAGCGGCCGTCCGCTCGGTGGAACATGCACGACAGGTCATCGCGTACATCAACGCGCTGCGCACCTACCTGCTCAACCTGGACAACGCGGTCCGCAAGTACGCCGAGTCGCAAAACCCCGCCGATCTTGATCCCAGGCTGATCTGCCGCCCGTCGTCGTGCCCCGGTGCGGCGCAGCTGATCGCCCTGGTCGGTGCCGACGTTGCCCAGGCCGCCCGCCTGGCGCCCCTGCCGGCCCTGCAGGCCGCGCTGGAGACCGGGTTAAGCTCACTCCAGCAAAGCGCGGCGGGCGGCGCTGCAACGCCGCCTCCAGAACGGGGGCTCGGGGGCTTCGACAAATCGGCCATCGAACAGATCCACCGCATCCTGATCGATACCGAACGCGAGGAACTGAACCAGCTGGAAATGCGCGAAGCGGCGCGCACCCGCGGCGAGGCCCTGTCGTCGGCGTTGCTGGGGATGGCCGGACTGTGGATGGCGCTGGCCCTGTTCGGACTGTACCGGGAAACCGTTCGCCTGATCCGGGCCGGCATCCATGCCGAGCAGACGATCCGGCAACTCAGCCTGCGCGACCCGCTGACTGGCCTGGCCAACCGGCGTTTCCTGAACGAAAACGAAAAGCACCTGATCGCCGGCGCGAGGCGCTCGGGGAAACAGATGGCCGTGCTGGCCGTCGATCTGGATGACTTCAAGGCGGTCAACGACCGGTATGGGCATGCCGCGGGCGATGCGGTGCTCCTGACCGCGGCACAGCGGATGAAGCAGCTGCTCCGGGAGTCTGATGTGATCGCCCGTTTCGGCGGCGACGAGTTCGTCATCGTGCTGGCCCAGGTCGACAGCGCGGAGGCGGCGCGCGAGGCGGCCAGCCGCGTGGTGAACAGCCTGTGCCAGCCCATTCCGCTGGCCAGCGGCGGAACCGCGCGCATCGGGGCGTCGGTGGGAATCGCCCTGTGCTGCGAGGACGGGGAAACGCTGGATACGCTGCTGAAGAAAGCCGACGCCGCGCTGTATGCCGCAAAACGCGATGGCAAGGGCACGTTCCGCCAGGCCGACATCCCGGTCGATCCGCAGCGCTGATGTGAACGAAACGATGGGACGCCGGGACCACTATCACGTCTATGTGATCGAACTGTCGAAGAACGTGCTGTACGAAGGCCGGTTCAGGAAAGCCAACCCCGGCTACATCGCGGGCAAGCCCTGCCTCTACGTCGGCATGACGGGGCTGGATCCCGACGTGCGTTTCGACAAGCACAAGGCGGGCATCCAGTCCAACCGCTTTGTGAAACAGTTCGGCCTGCACCTGCTGCCCGATCTATACGAGCTCTATGACCCGATGTCCTATGACGAGGCGCGCGACCTTGAGGTGGAACTGGCCATCGATTTCCGCGAGGCAGGGTACGGGGTCTGGCAGGCGTAGGCAGGCTGCCTCCCGCCCCGGTGGAAAAACACCCTATTGAAACGCCACGGCGGGTGCGTTGCCCTGGCGGACATGGCGTCCGGCGTCATGCCACGCGCGCCCCGATGGCGCGCGCTGCGTCTGTGCGCTGATGGCCGGAGTCCACGCTGGCGTCGGCGACGGCGGAAGCGTTACGGAGCAATTCGGCAAACTGGTCGCGCGGCAGGGGGGGGCTGAACAGATAGCCCTGCATTTCGTCGCAGCCATATGCGCGCAAACGTTCGGCCTGCGCTTCGGTTTCCACACCTTCGGCGATCACCGTGTGCCGCAGGCTTTGCGCCATTGCGATGATGGCCATGACGATCGCTGCGTCATCCGGGTTGTCCACCATCCCGTCCACGAAGGACTTGTCGATCTTGAGCTTGTTGACCGGGAAACGCTTCAGATAGCTCAACGACGAATAGCCGGTACCGAAATCATCGATGGCCAGCGTGACGCCCATGTCCTTGAGCGCGTTCAGCGTCGAAATGGCCCGGGTGGCATCCTGCATGACCACGCTTTCCGTGACCTCGATCTCCAGGAATTGCGGGGCCAGGCCCGAGTTCTTCAGGGCGGCGGCGACCTTGTCCACCATGTGGTCGATGCCGACCTGGCGACCCGAGGCGTTCACCGCCATCCGCAGGTCTGGCAGGCCCGCCGTCTGCCAGGCCCTGGCATCGGCGCATGCCGTGTTGAGGACCCATTCGCCGATCGGGCCGATCATCCCGCTGTCCTCGGCCATCGGAATGAACACGGCCGGCGGGATCAACCCGCGGGTGGCGTGTTGCCAGCGCACGAGCGCTTCCGCGCCGACGATCCGTCCGCTCGCGAAATCGACCTGGGGCTGGTAATGCACCCGCAGCTCGTTCCGCTGCAGCGCCTGGCGCAGATCGCTTTCCAGTTCCAGGCGCTCGATCCCCGCTGTGGTCATTTCGTCCGAGTAATACTGATAGCCGTTCCGCCCCTTTTCCTTCGCGCGGTACATGGCGGCGTCGGCGTTTTTCAGCAGGGTGCTGACATCTTCCCCGTCCTGGGGGTAGAGGCTGATGCCGATGCTGAGGCTGGTCACGATTTCATGGCCCGCCAGCGAGAACGGGCGGTTGATTTCCGCCAGCATCCGGGTCGACAG